>CAZMEF010000028.1:5007-11708 GCA_964565305.1 uncultured Eubacteriales bacterium
ATGAGCGTAAAGATTTTTGAACGCAAGCTGAATGAAGACTTGGCGAGATTTGAGTCCGTGGGCGACGCGCAGGTGTCGCCTGATGGCGCACTTGTCGTGTACACCCTTTCATCTCATGACAAGAAAGACGACAAGGGCCTGTCCTCGCTCTACCTTGTGCCCACAGACGGGGGAAAACCTCGAAGGCTGACGCAGAGCGGCAAGGACAGAAATCCCCGGTGGTCCAAGGATGGCAATACAGTGGCTTTCGTTTCAGATCGTTCGGGCATACCGCAAATATGGGTGATAAGAGTCGATGGCGGCGAGGCCAGACGCATCCCCACTGAGAGGGCAGTTGGGAGTATCGCGTGGTCTCCTGACGGCCGCTCAATCGCCTTCACCGCCAAGGACTTCACGAAAGACGATACCTGGACGCCGTATCCGGGCGCACCTGAGGGAGATAGACGACGGGCGGTGGAACTGGCAAAGAAAGCCTTGGACGGGCCGAAATCCCCGCAAGGCAACGTCAGCAAACCCGGCGACGTTGATTCCGGCGGTGAAGCGAAAGGCTCGGATGTCAAAGTCATAACCAGGTTCGACTACAAGGCCGACGGCTCAGGGCTTCGGGGCGATTTGCGGGACCACGTTTTTGTGGTCGAAACAGGAGATGACGGAGAAGAATCCTCCCAACGTCCCCCGGCGAGAATGCTCACCGGAGGCGACTTCGATCACACTTCGCCCTCATGGTCACCCGACGGCAAGTATGTTTTGATGACCGCGCTAAGGCGGGAAGACGCCGATTATCTCATGAAGCAGGACCTTTGGTTGGTGGAAGTAAAATCGGGACGCCTGGTTCACTTATTTAGAGGCGCGGGCCCGATACACAATCCGCAGTTTTCTCCCGGCGGAACGCGGATCGCTTTTGTCGGGCACGATGGCTCAAGCGGGCCCACAACGCAGACGGGCCTTTGGGTGCTGGATGTCGATGAGTTCCTTCGAATGGAATTGGGTGGAGAGAGCGCAGTTCAAGAGCCGCTAGTCCAAGATCAGGCGCGCTTGCTCACAGGTTCTCTTGACCGGCCTATCGGATACGCTTCGTCGTCAGATATCCATTTCGGCATGGGTAACCCATTTCGTTGGGAGACGGATGAAGGGCTCTTGTTCTCAGTAGGGGACAGAGGAGCCGGGTCTTTGTACAGGGTCAGATCTACCTCCCGAGACGTTTGGGGCGATCCCGTCAGAATCTGGGGAGACGATACATGTAACCTGGTGTCATTCGACTGCGGCGGGGGCAGATATGTCTTCCAGATGGGGTCCCATGACAAGACCGAAGAACTGTACTCCTTCGACGAAAGTAGTTCCGCTCTGACTAAACTCACGGAGTCTAACCCCTGGCTGACAGAATTCGCGCTCGCCAAGACGGAGCGCATTACTTTCAGGGGGCCTGACGATTGGGAGATTGACGGTTTCCTGACATATCCGGTGGACTATGAGCAGGGTAAGAGCTATCCCACCGTGTTGTTCATCCACGGAGGACCGGCCGGGGCATACGGACCTAACTTCATGTATCAATCTCAGATAATGGCCGCGAGGGGCTTTGCCACGCTCGGAGTCAACCCACGTGGTTCCTCGACGTACAGCCAGGAGTTCCTTCACGCCGTGGTGGAGGATTGGGGTGGCAAGGATTATCAGGACATAATGTCAGGCGTGGACGAGGTAATCGCTCGCGGCGTTGCCGATGCGGAGAACCTGTTTGTAACAGGATGGTCTTACGGCGGTTACATGACAAGTTGGGTAGTAACGCAGACGGACCGGTTCAAGGCGGCGGTCGGTGGCGCGATTATTTCTGACAGGTACAGCATGCATTCCACCGAGGACATCGTGCTGTTCGGAGAGCACTACTTCGGCGCTGCTCCTTGGGACGACGCGGACAAACTTCTGTCGCGTTCGCCCCTGGCGCAAGTAAAAAACGTAACCACGCCGGTGATGATTTTGCACGGTGAACTCGACATACGGTGCCCGACAACCCAAGGCGAGGAATTTTACTCGGCTCTCAAGCGGCTCGGCAAGACTGCCGTTTTCGTACGCTATCCGGGGGAGTATCATGGGTTTAGGAAGATGTCCCACCGAGTGGACCGGTTCGAAAGGACGCTCGCGTGGTTCATCCATTATCTTAAGAGGTAGCGAGCGGCGCAACACATTCCGAGAGAATTTGGGAGGATTCCAGTTGAAGGACCAAGGCGATAGCCGGGAACTGATGCGCATTCTCAAGGAGCAAGCCTGTTGGGCTAATGTATGCACTGAACCGGGAATGGTGGCTTTCATGGCCTCAAAAGCCGTTTCCCTCCTTGATGAACCCTTCCTGTCCATAGAAATCCATTTATCGGGAGGGATACTAAAGAACGCTTTGTCAGCCGGACTTCCTCACACCGATCTGAAGGGACCGGAAGTAGCCGCCGCGGCAGGCGCAGTTTCGGGTAGTCCCGACAAAGGACTGACCATACTCGGGGATTTGTCGCGTGAGGCGGTCGCGGAGGCCTCGGATCTGGTGGCCCGGGGAGTTGTCAGCGTGAAGTGGGATGCCGAACACGGCGGAATTTACGGAAAATGCATCGCGAGGTCCGCCCATCACACGGCGGAAGTAGTGGTATCCGGTTCCCATACGGGGATCGTTGAGGAAAAAGTCGACGGGTCCCTTGTGGATGGCGCGTCCCGTGGAGTGAGTCCGCCCGGATTGTCAGTCCTTCGCGCATGGACGTTCGACAGGTTGCTCGAAGCGGTAATGGCCGTCCCTATCGAGGAGTTGGGGTGGCTCTTGGAGGGAGCCAAGTCGTGTTCGGGGCTTGCTCAGTCAGGAGCCGCGCTGTCGGAACTGTCGGATCCGTCCTTGACGGCCTCCCCGGACCGGGCCCTAGCGGCGCTTTCGTGTCCCGAAAACCTGGTTATCGGAGCCGCGGGGCATGCTTTCAGGGCCATTTACGCAAGGATGAGCGGCGCCCCCTGGGCCGTGTTGACATCGGCCGGCAGCGGGAACCAAGGCATCATGGTATCTGTCCCGGTCTTGTCTTTGGCATCCGGTCTCGGCGCGTCCGATGACAAGACGACCAGGGCCCTCGCGCTCGCCCATGGGGTGAACATGCTAATTAAGGCCTACACCGGGGAAGTCTCTGCTTCGTGCGGCGGAGCCAGCGCCGGTGCCGGCGTGGCCGCGGCGACGTGTTGGATGTTGGGCGGAACGATGTCGCAGATGGCAGAGGCAGTCACGGAAGTGCTCGCCTCGCTTTGTGGAATGGTCTGTGACGGAGCGAAAGCTACCTGCGCCATCAAAGGCTCGTCGGCCGTCATGACGGGAATCCTGGCGGGAGCGGGGGCAAGCATCGCCAAAGGCGAGTTGCGTGACCAAGGCGTGGTGGGGAAGTCCATAGATGAAACGCTAGAGAGGCTGGAACGGCTCACTTCCTTGGCGTTTTCCCAAAGCGACGCGATCCTTCTCGAACTATCGGGGATCGAGAAGGTCAGATAGCCCATGTCCCCAATCGCGATCACCTTGCTTCTGCTGGCGGGCGCCGTCGTTCTTTTCGTCACAGAGGTCGTACCGCTTGGCGTCACGCCCCTCATCGTCCTGGCCGGTCTAGCCGTGACGCGTGTCCTGCCCGTAAAAGACGTACTCACAGGTTTTTCGAACGATACCACCATAATGGTTCTTTTCATGTTTCCCGTTGGAGAGGCCCTCTTTCGTAGCGGGTTTGGCAAATGGATCGGCAAGAAGGTCATCGGCCTCTCAGGCACGAGCGAGGTGAAGCTCATAGGCTTCATGATGCTGGCGGCCACTATCTCCTCGGCTTTCACGAGCAACACCGGCACGACGGTTGTGATGGCGCCTCTCGCGGTCTCCGTGGCGGCCGAAGCCGGCATCAGCGCAAGTGTGCTTCTGATGCCGCTCGCCTTCGGCGCATCTTTCGGCGGGATGCTCACGCTTGTCGGCACGCCGCCGAACGCGATCGTTCAGGGGGCGCTACGGGAAGCGGTTGGCCAATCGTTCGGGTTTTTCGACTTCGGAAAGGTCTCTCTGCCCTTTGCCTTTGTCGCCGTTCTGTACATGATGTTTGTCGGCAGAAAACAGATCAGGGACAGAACGCCCAAAAAAGCCCCGGGGGCGGAAGGACTGACTTTTAGGGATGACAAGATGCCGCTCGCCGTCGGGATCGTATTGGCAGTTGTCGTGGGGATGGTGTTCGAAAGCGGTCTGTCGCGGTACGGCCTGACGCTGCCCATCATTGCCATGATTGGCGCTGTCCTTACTGTCGTGACGAAGTGCATCACCATGGACGAATTCGCCGCCAGCATAGAATGGCCCGCTGTGCTCCTCATGGGAGGCATGCAGCCATTGGGCGCGGCCATGCAGCGTACCGGAGCCGCCGATTTGCTCGCGCGGAAGCTAACAACGCTTATCGGTAACCCCAGCCCGGTTGTCCTTACCGGCATTATCGTCTTGTTCTCTGGTCTCCTAGCTCAATTCATGTCCCATACCGCCGCCACAAGCGTGTTGGCTCCCGTGTGTATCGCGATTGCGTCAAGACTGGCCGTCAGCCCCGCGCCGCTTTTGATGGCTCTTTGCCACGCGACTTCCATCGCGGTGGCCACCCCCATCGGAACGCCTCCCAACGTCATCGTTTATCACCGGGGAGGATATAAGTTCTCGGATTTCGTCCGAACGGGGTTGCCTTTATTTGTTATCGGGTGGATCATGTTGTCATTTCTGATACCGGTCTTCATCCCGTCCTTATAAAAGGCCAGTTTACGCCCGTAGAAATTACCCAAAACAAAAAGGCCCTCCGCGTCGATAATCCGGTCTAGACGCCAAAAAAAGGACAAGTCAACTATTGATTTCCCTTTAACTTATGCCCATAATGGTCATAAGCATCTTTTCTGGGAGGAAAACAGAAGCATGGCCCCGGCAGCAGAAGAGCGCAGTACTAATACAGTTTTGAGCGGTCTCAACGAAGATACGTTGCGGCTTCTTGGGATCGTGCAAAAAAGCGGGCCGCTGACCATCACAAACTTGATGGAGATCACGCAGATTCCCAGAACAACGCTTAACAGATCCGTAAAAGAGTTGCTGGACAGCGGACTCATAAAGCAAGAGGGCGTCGAAACCGCGACCGGAGGACGGCCGTCCGCCATTTTTAGCGTCAACGCCGAGGGACTCTACATCGTGGGCGTGGAGCTGTCTCACGCCAATATACATGTCCTTATCTGCGATGCCCTACTGGAACCGCTTTGGATAGCCGATTTCGCCATTGTGGATAAAAGTACTCCCGGCGAAGTGTTCTCGCAAGTGTTTGACTCGCTTGAGCGCAATTTGGCGGAAGTTGTGGAAGATCAGAGAAGGTTGTTGGGGATCGGCATAGGCTCTGTTGGGCCTTTGGACCTAAAGCAGGGCATACTCATGGGCGGCGCCGGCTTTCCGGGTCCCAGTTGGAGCAACGTTAACTTGCGGACCTTGTTCGAGTCGAGATTCCGGACCCCCGTCTACATTTCAAACGGTGCCAGTGCGGCGGTCATGTGCGAGTACGTTAGATATGCCGCTTCTGACGTACACAGCCTCATTTTCTTGAACGTGGGAGTCAGTGTTCGTTGTGGCGTCATTTCCGGGGATACGCTGCTCACAGGCGATGGCGATATGGAGGGCGCATACGGCCACCTGATCATCCAGCCGGGCGGGCGTTCCTGCTATTGCGGCAAATACGGGTGTATAGAGTCCTACGCGACCGCGCCCGCTATCGCCAAGGCACTTCGTCGCGAACTCCGCATGGGCAAGGCTTCCACCGTGCTCGAGGCCAGGGACATCGAAGGCGTTCAGTTTCAGGACGTCTGCGACGCGGCGAAGAATGGAGACACGCTGTGCGTGGAGGCTTTGAGAAGTGCCGCAACCCATATGGGGCTGATTGTCGCCAACATAATCAATGTCTTGAGGCCCGAGGTAGTAGTGTTGGGCGGGACGGTGCCGGACCGGTGCCCCGATTACTTCACCTGGACTGTAGAAACGGCTGAGAAAATGGTCTATAATCCCGGATTTAAGAAATGCCATTTCACCACCCCTCGCATGAGGCACAACACGATAGCAGCCGGAGCGGCCGCTTTGGTGCTTTTGTCGGCGATGAAGGGGGGGAACCCGCGATGAAGGCCGGACACTGTGTCGTGACCCGTCTCGCGGACATTACCCTCGTTTTCATCAAGATGGGGTTCATGACCTTCGGCGGCGGCTACGCGATGATCCCCTTAATCGAACAGGAGATCGTCGACCGAAAAGGGTGGGTGGGGAAAGACGACCTCCTTGAAACTCTTGCGGTCGCGCAGTCGCTTCCGGGTTCCTTGTCCATTAATACCTCTATATTGATCGGCCATGCCATCGGAGGAATACCGGGCGCCGTGTCAGCTGTCGTAGGGGCGGCTCTTCCACCGTTCCTCACGCTTACGGCGATCGCCGCTTTCTTTAGCGGCATTCGTGGCAACCCGGTGGTGGAAGGCGCGTTCATGGGAGTGAGATGCGCGGTTGTGGCGCTCATCTGGCATGCCGGTATGGGAACGGCCAAAGAAGTGGTCACCGGCTGGAGTTCCGTAGCCATGTTGGCGGTCACGATAGTTCTGATGCTGTTCACGAGCTTAAACCCGGCCCTTCTCATAGTAGGGGCCGCTATGCTCGGAATAGGCTCGATGTA
>CAZMEF010000028.1:11718-13192 GCA_964565305.1 uncultured Eubacteriales bacterium
CTTGAAGACGCTTAAGAAAAACCGCCAAAGACTCGATCACGAAAACGAGGGATCTAAATGATTTTAGCTCAATTGTTCATGACGTTTTTCCGCATCGGCCTCGTCAGTTTCGGCGGGGGCTATGCCATGATCCCCGTAATAGGGGAGGAGATAAGCAAGCGCGGGTGGCTTATGCCCGGTGAGTTTTACGACTTGATCGCCGTTTCCGAGGTAACGCCGGGCTCAGTTTCGATCAACACGGCCACTTTCGTCGGGTATCGGGTTTCCGGCTTCCTCGGAGGATTAGCGGCTACAGTCGGACTAGTGCTTCCTTCTTTGGTGGTGGTCCTCGCGGCCGCGCTTTTCCTCATCAGGAAAAAGGACGCCCGCCCTATCCGGTATGCTTTCTCGTGGGTGAAGCCCGCCATCGCCGGTCTCATAATAGCGGCAGGGGCGTTTGTGGCAAAGACGTGTCTGGTCAACGCGGGTACATTTAGCTTGGCTCACCCCGCCGCTCTGCTCAATTACAAGGGCATCGCCATGTTCCTTTTCTCGGACTTCTCCATACGGAAACTTAAGATGAGGGTTTTCCCGTTGATCGGTCTATGCAGTATCGTGGGGATCGTCTTGTTCTACGGCGCGTAGGCTACCGCGTGAGCTGCTGCGTAGATCGCCGTATGAACCTCCGCCTTTTTGGATCACGCTCCTTTCCTGTTGTACAATGCTGCTAGAACTCTATCGCCCGGTCCTTCGTTCGGGAATGCGATGTGGCTGCGGCATGTCTTGTGACGGGAGAGTGGACCACCATACGACGCTCTAGAACTCTCACAGTGATTATCTTGGTTACCGCTGTTGTCATCGCCATCGCTCACTTTGCCACTACTGCCGGGTCGGGTGAAAAGCCCGGTACTGACCCAAATTCAGGGCCGCTTGGCGGCCTTCCGGTTGACGCTCCTCCGGTTGATGGTCCTCCGGCTGACGCCCCTCCAGCCGATACCCCTCCGGCGGATGCCCCTCCGGCGGACTCGCCCGCCGATGCGCCTTCCGACCCTCCCTTCGATCCCGGGCCGGAACCCGTCACCCCGCGAACAGCCCCGGAAGTGCTGTACGCCAGCCAAACGTTTTACGAGGACTACGAAGCCTACATGCGGGAGCTGGTTTCCAAATATCAAGGGCTAGGCATCGTCGATGTTAAAGTGCTTGGAAGTTCGGTCGAGGGGCGGGAGATCCACGACGTCGTAATTGGAGAAGACGGAGCGGGAGCGCACATCACCATAAACGCCACCCACCATCCCGGAGAGTACATAAACACCATGTTGGTTCTTGACCAGATGGAGCACATCATGCGGCTTTGGGACGAGGACGGCGAATGGGACGACATCGGCGTCAAAGAACTACTCAAGAAGGTGCAGATACACTTTGTTCCTTTGGTAAACCCGGACGGGCTGGAGGCCTTGAAGCGCGCCATCGCGGAAGGCTCTCCGGTGAAAACGGC
>CAZMEF010000029.1:0-955 GCA_964565305.1 uncultured Eubacteriales bacterium
GGTGGTACCGACGCCCCTAAACAAACCCAGGAAATAGTTGACCGCAGAAGCGATGTCGTCTCTCGTAAGGGCTTTCTCTTTTGTGAGGACCTCTTGCGATATGTCGAACCGCCCGTTCCCCATCACGCGGACGGCTTGACCGTCTGATGTGGTCACATCCATGCGGCCGATCTTAGCGTTGGTGAGAGCCACCGCCTGATCGCGTGTGATGAAGTCTCCCGCCTTAACCAGAAGATGCCCTGTAACAGGGTCCTCTACGTCAACAGTCGCGATAGTGTCCACTATTCTGCGCCGCAAAGCAAACTTTTTGTTCAGCCGGTATCTGCCGACAGTGGCCAGATCGTACCTTCGCTGCTCGAAGAACAGTGACTCAAAGAGGTTTCGCGCGCTTTCGACAGTAGGAGGCTCCCCGGGGCGAAGTCGTTTGTAGATTTCAACGAGGGCTTCGTCTCGGCCCTTCGTGGTGTCCTTGTCCAGAGTGTTGCGAAGCGGAATGCTATCGCCCATAGCCTCTAGTATGGCGGCATCCGTCTCGTAGCCGATGGCGCGAAGAAGCACGGTCAGCGGCAGCTTACGCGTCCTGTCCACTCTTACCCACATTATGTCGTTGGCGTCAGACTCCATTTCGAGCCACGCGCCACGGTTGGGAATGAGCGTCGCAAAACATAGCAAGTTTCCGTTGGGATCGGCCTCGATCGAGTAGTAAGCGCCCGGAGATCTCACAAGCTGGCTCACGATGACTCGTTCCGCGCCGTTTATGATGAATGTCCCCGCTTCTGTCATCAGCGGGAAATCACCCATGAAAACCTCTTGTTCTTTGACTTCCCCGGTTTGCTGGTTGACCAAACGAACTTTGACCTTGAGCGGAGCGGAATACGTTACGTCCCGTTCCTTGCATTCTTGTACAGTGTACTTTGGTTCCCCCAGGTTATAGTCGATAAACTCCAAGACCAGA
>CAZMEF010000029.1:965-12482 GCA_964565305.1 uncultured Eubacteriales bacterium
TTCTCAGTAAAGTCTTTGATGGGCGAAATGTCTCTGAACACTTCACGAAGCCCTTCTTCGAGAAACCACCGGTAGGAGTCGGTTTGGACAGCGACCATGTTCGGTATCTCGATAATCTCTTTGATTTCCCCGAAGCTGAGTCGCTCACGCCTGCCTACCTTGACAGGATAGGCCATGGATGGAATTCACTCCTTAAGGGGTCGTTTTCCGCCGTATACGCCAAGGGTAACGGGACTCCCACCACTTCCTTATTCTGCCCTGAGTTCCGTAAACTGATTCTGGTGCGGCGGAGAAAAAGACGCGTACAAAATATAACACTACCACGCCTGTCAACTTTGGTCAACAGGCGTAGCCACTAAAGGGGATCTAAGATCTTCCGTTTGGCGATAGTCATCATGCCTTATGTCAATAGTGTACCACACGACCGCGACTTTCGTCATTCAATCAAATCATGCCGGTCACAACTTGAATGCGTCGTGAATAGCGTTTACGGCCCGTTCCAGGTTTTCTTCATCTATAAGACACGAAAGAGTTATGTCCGAATCCGAGGACGCGTAGATGCCGATCCGCTGCGCCCAAAGGGCCCTTATCATCTCTTCCATCACTCCGAGCCCCGCGTGGATCCCGTAGCCGACGGCCGTCACCTTCGCCTTTCCCGGCGCACAAGACACATCTGCTCCGGCGTCCTCCAGAAGACCTAGCGCCTTTTGGACGTCGGCGTTTCCCAAAGCCACAGAGAACCGGTCGGGAAACACGTTGATCATTTCAAGCATCACCCCGCGGAGGGCTTCGAAAGCCCCGGCCGTGGCCTCCATTTCGCGGCCTTCGGGAAGGGCCATGACCAGTTGGGTCAGGCGGCTTCTGGATGTCACTCCCGTCACCGCCCCACCGTTTGCCCAGTACATCCAGGGGTAATTCTCCCTTTCGCCATCGGTCATCAGGGTCTTCTTGCTGTCTTTGCGCATGGAGCGGACCCAAATGGGGAGCTTGGCTCTCCGCGCGATCTCGACTGCTTTGGGGTGGATCACCTTTGCGCCCTCGTGGGCGAGCTGCATTACCTCGTCGTATGTGGCAAGCGGAATTGTCCTCGCTTCGGGCACCATATCGGGATCGGCTGTCATTACCCCTTCAACGTCTGTGTAGATCTCCATGAAAGAAGATCCTGTCGCCGCCCCGATGGCGCTTGCTGTGATATCGCTTCCGCCGCGCCCTAATGTGGTTATGTCACCGGAAGCGGTCCTGCCCTGAAAACCCGCAACTACCACGACTTTGCCCTCGGACAGGTTGCCCATGACGGCGGAGGGGTCTACGGAAGTGATGTTGGCATCGCCGTGACACTCATCTGTGATGATGCCCGCTTGCCCGCCCGTCAACGCGACAGCATCAACGCCGATCGCACGAAGCCCCTGCACAAGCAACACGGCCGCCAAGATCTCACCGCAGGAGAGGAGTAAGTCCATGTCTCTGGCCCGCATCTCCGGACAAACGCCGCGAGCCAGCTCCATGAGCGAGTCTGTGGCGTAAGGATCCCCCGCTCTGCCCATAGCTGAAACCACAGCTATAACCTTGTGGCCTTCCTCGAGAGCGTCCTTGATTCTATCGCAAGCTTGTTCCCGCTTGCCCCGGTTCTCCAAACAAGTTCCTCCGAATTTCTGGACTACGATCAAGGGGATCACCTCCCATCCCTACGATAAGAGCAACGTGGCCACGTTTACGGCGTTGGTAGCCGCGCCGATTAGAAGGTTATCGGCAGCGACCCACAAAAGGAGGCCGTTTTCAGACGACAGGTCTTTGCGTATCCGCCCCACATAGACATAGTCCGAGTTCTCGCAGGTAACCGGCATCGGGTATTGAGACGCTCCAACGTCATCAACTACGATGACTCCTTTGGCGCTCGACAAGGCTTCACGCAATTCATCGAGGTCAGCCGGCTGTTGCGTCTCCACGAGACACTCCTCGCAATGACCGACGAAGACCGGTACTCTTGCGCAGGTGCAGGAGAACCTCAATTGGGGCGTCTTCAGAATTTTACGGGTTTCGTTGGCCATCTTCATTTCTTCTTTTGTGTACCCGTCTGGCAGAAACGAGTCCACCTGTGGGATCACGTTGAAAGCCATCGGATGAGGGAACTGTGACGTCTCGCTTTCACGCGGCGGCGTCTCTTGATCTGGGCAAAGTCGCTCCATCGACTCCTCTTCCAATTGGCGGACAGCCCGGTACCCGATCCCCGACACAGCCTGGTATGTAGCCACGTGTATTCGTTCAAGCCCCCAGCGGTCGAGAATAGGTTTGAGCGCCATCACTAGTTGGATAGTCGAGCAGTTCGGCCCCGCGATCAGCCCTTTATGAGAGAAGGCGTCATCCGGGTTAACATCTACTACCACAAGCGGCACATCGGGGTCCATACGAAACGCGCTCGACGTGTCGAACACAACCGGCCCTCCACGGAGCTCTTCCGCTATCTGTCGCGACGATTCCGTAGGAGTGCACAGGATTACCAAGTCCGCGTCCTTGACGCGTCCGGCCGTATGCTTCTCGATGGTAAGGTCCGCGCCGTGCCACGACATCTTGGCGCCCACCGATTTGCCGTGCCCGGTCACTACCATTCGCATAGTCATGCCGGTTCTCTCCAACCCCGCCACAACGCGGCTTCCCACCAGTCCTCCTGCTCCGACGACGCATACTTTGATTTCGGACACGGTAATCGCACCTCCCATGGTTTTCTGCCGGCACAAACGCGGCGATGACACCGGCGCCTAAACAAAATGGGAGCAGGCGGATTTGACGACGCTTGCTCCCTGTAACCTTCTCTTTACGAGTCCGGTTACTTAACTTCGACAGTCGCTCCGGCCTTTTCCAAAGCCTCTTTAGCTTTGGCCGCCTCTTCTTTAGAAACCCTCTCTTTGACCGCCTTGGGCGCGCTCTCCACCAGCTCTTTGGCCTCTTTAAGGCCCAATCCGGTAAGCTCGCGAACGGTCTTGATGGCAGCGACCCTGTTGGCGCCCGCGCCCGTCAGGATCACGTCAAACTCGGTCTTCTCCTCTTCGGGAGCAGCGGCTTCCGCGGGAGCTGCTGCCGCGGGCGCGGCGACGACGGCGGCGGCCGCAGAGACGCCGAACTCGGTTTCGAACTTCTTAACAAGCTCGGCGAGTTCGACAACGGTCATTCCTTTCACCAGTTCGAGTACTTCATCTACTTTAGACATCCTTGAGTAACCTCCATTGTGTATCAAGTGTGAACCAAAGTCGCCCGCGCCACTATCTATGCGCTGGCCTTTTTCTCTCTGATAGCGTCAATTGCTCTCGCAAAACCGCTTAGGGTAGCATTCAGAACAGTGACCGTTGCCGTCATCGGGCTCTGGAAAGCCCCTAATACGTAGCCCAACAGCTGCTTCTTGGGCGGCAACGTGGCTAGAAAAGCGACTCTGTCGGCGGTAATAACGGCGCCGTTCAACACGCCGCCTTTGATGTGGAGAGCGGGAACCTCCCGTGCGAAACTGCTCATAACCTTCGCGGGCCCCACCGGATCCGTCGACGATACGGCCATCCCGGTCGGACCGTGAAGGATCTCCTCCAAGCCCGACAACCCTAGCTCGGCAGCGGCTCTTCCCGTCAGCGTGTTCTTAACCACCTTGTACTCCACAGCCGAATCCCTACAGATCCGGCGAAGCCTGGTATCGTCGGCCACGTTCACGCCTCTGTAATCGACAAAAACGACACTTTCGGCCGAAGACATCGTTTTCTTCAGCTTCTCTTGCGTTTTCGCCTTTTCAAGCCTTTGCTTCTTACTCAACTTTGTCCCCCCTTTGCGCGGGTCTCTTATCGCGATAACGGAAAGGGGCCCCGCTCGAAGCGTGGGCCCCAACGTTTCAATAGCTGCATCCACGTTGAAACCGTAACCTCGGCGGGCGGCGCCGGGCAACCTCTTTGCCCTTTGCGTTTAAGTCCAAGGACGCCTGCTGTCTTCGGCCGGAGACCTCATTCCGATATGCCCCAAAAACTACTGGTTACCTAAAGGCCTTGCCACCCTAGCGACGTTCAACGGGACCCCCGGCCCCATAGTAGAGGTGAGCGTGGCTCCCTTGAGATACTGCCCTTTAGCTGCTGAAGGCTTAGCCCTTATGATTGCGTCTACAAACGTGTAGAAGTTTTCGGCAAGTTTGTCCGCCCCAAACGACACTTTTCCAAGCCTGGCGTGGATTAGACCCGTCTTCTCCGTGCGGAACTCAACCTTGCCCTGTTTGATCTCCTTGATGGCGCCCGCCAAATCGTTGGTGACGGTTCCCGTGCGGGGGTTGGGCATGAGCCCGCGCGGCCCCAGGATACGGCCAAGGCGACCGACGACGCCCATCATGTCCGGGGTAGCGACGGCCTTGTCAAACTCAAGCCATCCGCCTTGGATTTTCTCCGCCAGTTCCTCCGCCCCGATTATGTCGGCCCCGGCCTCTTGCGCCTCCCTAGCCTTATCGCCCTTGGCGAACACAAGCACCCTGGCTTCTTGCCCGGTGCCATTGGGAAGTACGACGGCGCCGCGAACCATCTGATCGGCGTGGCGCGGATCGACTCCGAGCCTGAGGGCAACTTCGATCGTCTCGTTGAACTTCGCGTAGGATATCTTGCAGAGGAGTTCCAACGCTTCTTTTGGTTCGTAAGATTTGCCCGGTTCTACGTGCTTGAGCGCTTCTTGATACTTCTTTCCCTTTTTCGGCAACTCCAAAACCTCCTTGTGGTCTTAGCGGACCCGGGCTTTTCGCCCCAAGGTCCTCCCACCTAGTCCACCGGTCCGCGGGCCCAACCCTCCGGATTGCGCCGCGGCTTGCGTTACTCTACCCGACCTCGATGCCCATGCTTCGCGCTGTCCCTTCGATCATCGACATAGCGACATCGATGGAACTCGCGTTCAGGTCCTTCATCTTGATCTGGGCGATCTCCCTAACTTGGTCTTTCGTGACTTTCCCGACTTTTTTCTTATTGGGCTCTCCGGAAGCGAGCTCGATACCAGCAGCCTTCTTCAGAAGCATGACTGCGGGAGGAGTCTTCAAAACGAAACTGAAGGTGCGGTCCTCGTAAATGGTGACAACCACAGGCACCACAGTGCCGACCATGTTTGATGTGCGATCGTTAAACTGCTTCACAAACATCGGCATATTTACCTGATGCGGAGCGAGGGCGGGGCCAACGGGCGGCGCCGGGGTCGCTTTTCCACCGATAAGTTGAAACTTGACTACGGCCTTAACTTTCTTTGCCATGGCGAATCACTCACACTTCCTCTACCTGGTTGAAGTCCAGCTCTACCGGGGTCTCCCGGCCGAAGATGGATAAGAGCATCCTTAGTTTGCCCCTATCGACCATCACGTCTTGCACAAGTCCCATCATGCCCTGGAACGGTCCGGACTTCACTCTGAGCGTTTGTCCAGGCACAAAGGTCACTCTCACCCTCGGTTGACCCTCGCCGCTCGCTCTCTTGAGGATGGTGTCGATCTCGGACGATTCGAGAGGTATCGGTTTAGACCCCGGCCCCACGAACCCTGTCACCCCAGGAGTGTTCCGAACCACATACCAAGAGTCGTCTCCCAGGATCATGTTCACAACGACGTAGCCGGGGAAGACCTTCCTCTTGACGATCTTCTTTTTGCCTTCCTTGTACTCTACTTCTTCCTCTTCGGGGACGATGACCTTGAATATCTTGTCTTTCATGTGCATGGTATCCACACGTTTTTCGAGGTTTGCCCTGACCTTGTTCTCATACCCCGAATACGTGTGAATCACGAACCACTGAGGAGTCTCTGTAGAGTCGATCTTTGTGCTCATAGAAATAAGGACCCTCCAGACTTTCGGGTCCCGGTTTTCTCTCCCCTTGTTATCTTAATGCCAACCCGACCAAGTAGCTTAGGGCGCCGTCAGTTCCCCACAGTATTACCCCAATCGCAACCATTGTCATGACCACGATCGCCGTGAAAACCCGGACTTCCCGCCAAGACGGCCAAACCACTTTCTTAAGCTCGGAGCGGGTCTCTTTCAAGAAAGAGACAAAACCGACCGCCATACGTTTCAACCTGTTAAGGAACTTCATTTCTTTTCACCCGTACTTTGATGATGGCAGGCCAGGAGGGATTTGAACCCCCAACCATCGGATTTGGAGTCCGCCGCTCTACCTGTTGGAGCTACTGGCCTGTATACGCCAACAAACGCAACCTCTTCCCCATCCTGCTAACATACCCAACACCATTACCTTAATTCCATTACCTAATCTCACAATAAACAATATAAATACAGCAGAACTTGCAGTACTTCTTCAGCTCAAGCCTTCCGGAATGGGTCTTCTTATTCTTGTTGGTCGTATAATTGCGCTGCTTGCACTCCTGACAAGCAAGCGTGATGGTCTCGACTGTACCTTTAGCCACGAAACACCCTCCATTCCGGCCAAAACCGCAGAGCGAGTGTAACACAGGCACAATAGGGTGTCAACGCGCCTGTTTTGTGCTGTTTAGTGCCTGTTATACCGTTTCGTTCGCCCGTCCCGCGGCCTTTGCCCGCCGGTCGGCCTACTCAGTTATCTTAGTGACTACTCCCGAGGCCACCGTCCTGCCACCCTCGCGGATAGCGAAGCGGAGACCCTCTTCCATCGCGATGGGCTGGATTAGTTCCGCTTTGACAAGTACGTTGTCGCCCGGCATTACCATCTCCACTCCCTCAGGAAGCGTCACCGAGCCCGTCACGTCCGTCGTCCTGAAGTAGAACTGCGGCCTGTATCCTGTGAAGAACGCCGTGTGGCGTCCCCCCTCTTCCCTTGACAACACGTAGACCTGACCCTCGAACTTCGTGTGCGGTTTGATGCTTCCCGGCTTCGCCAGTACCTGACCACGCTCCACTTCGTTCTTCGCTACCCCACGCAATAGGCAGCCTACGTTGTCTCCTGCCTGTCCCTGGTCCAGGATCTTCCTGAACATCTCCACTCCCGTCACTACCGTCTGCTTCGCCTTCGGCACTATACCCACTATCTCTACAGGGTCTCCTACCTTCACGACCCCCCGCTCGATCCTTCCCGTCGCTACCGTCCCGCGACCCGTGATGGTGAACACGTCTTCGACAGACAGAAGAAACGGCTTGTCGACTTCTCGCGCCGGCGTCGGAATGTAATCGTCGACCGCTTTCATCAAGTTGATGATCCCCTGGCAAGCCTCGCAATCGTCTTTCCCGCACCCGCACTCCAAAGCTTTTAGCGCAGAACCCCTGATCACCGGGACGTCGTCTCCGGGAAAACCGTGCTTCGTCAGTAGGTCCCTAACCTCAAGCTCGCTGATCTCCAAAAGTTCCTCGTCATCCACAAGGTCCACCTTGTTCAAGAAAACTACCATGGCCGGAACTCCGACCTGACGAGCCAACAGCACGTGCTCCCTCGTCTGCGGCATGGTTCCGTCCGCCGCCGACACTACCAGGATGGCGCCATCCATCTGCGCTGCCCCTGTGATCATGTTCTTGATGTAGTCGGCGTGTCCCGGGCAGTCGACGTGCGCGTAGTGACGCTTCTCAGTCTCGTACTCGACGTGAGACGCCGATATGGTGATGCCTCTCGCCTTCTCTTCCGGCGCCTTGTCGATCTTGTCGAACGGCGTGAAATCCGCAAGACCTCTTTGAGACATCACTCTCGTGATTGCCGCCGTGAGCGTCGTCTTGCCGTGGTCGATATGTCCGATGGTGCCCACGTTTACGTGGGGTTTCGTCCTCTCAAACTTCTTCTTGGCCACAGGGATTCTCCTTTCTGACAAAAACCCATGACAGGAACAAGCTTGTAATTCTACCGTAGTTTCTATCAGTCTTGGCGAGTTATCGCAAGCCCGAACGAGGCGTTTTGCGAGCTGCCTTTGGGGTCGTACATAGGCAAGAGGCTGTCTGGGATATTTCACAACATAAATGGAGCTCACAATCGGAATCGAACCGATGACCTCATCCTTACCAAGGATGTGCTCTGCCGACTGAGCTATGTGAGCACCACGCTAAAAGTCGTTGGTTGCGGGGGTAGGATTTGAACCTACGACCTCCGGGTTATGAGCCCGACGAGCTACCTGACTGCTCCACCCCGCGACGTTATCTTGTGAAGTTCAAAAACACTGGTGGAGAGGGCTGGATTCGAACCAGCGAAGGCGTCTGCCAGCAGATTTACAGTCTGTCCCCTTTGGCCACTTGGGTACCTCTCCACGTGCAACTGCTATCTTACTATCTTTATCCGGCGTGCGCAACCATTTTCCACGTTTTTGCCGAAGGCCAAAACTGGCCCCGGACTGCAGATGGCGACATCCTCCATGATATTCCCATGATATACTTGCCGCGAGGATTACGGGAACCATGGGAGGGCCATCGGGAGGTAGAGCTAAGATGTGTGATACGTTATGCGTTCTGCCATCATGGTCGTCGTCCGGCCACACCTTGTTCGCAAAGAACAGCGACCGGGACCCAAACGAACCCCACGTCATAGTACAGGTTCCCGCGAGAGCTCACGAGCAGGACTCCGGCATTCGTTGCACTTACATCGACATCCCTCAAGTCGCCCACACATTTTCCGCGCTGTTGCTCAAGCCCGACTGGATATGGGGCGCCGAGATGGGGGTCAATGAACACGGGGTCGCCATCGGGAACGAGGCCGTGTTCACTCGCGGGAAGAAAGAGAAAGAGGCCCTTACCGGCATGGACCTACTGAGGCTGGCGCTCGAGCGGGCGGACTCAGCAGAAGCAGCTCTAAACGTTATCGTCGATTTGCTTGCGAAGTACGGGCAGGGGGGCAACTGCGGGTATTCGCATGATTTTCGATACGACAACAGCTTCCTCATAGCGGATCCCAAAAATGCTTTCGTGCTGGAAACCTCCGGACGCTCGTACGCGGCGCACCCCGTGCCGAAAGCCTTCGCGATATCAAACAGGCTAGTCATCGGGCGGGAGCACACCATGAGGCGCGGGATCTCTGAAAACCTGGACTTCGCCCGGGCCATGACTGAGCCCGTTTTTTCGTACTTTGCCCAAGGGGCGGCGCGACGCGCTCAAAGCCTGTCCCTATTGGAGAGGCTACCTATGGACGTTGCCGGATTGATAAGCATCCTACGGACACACAGTCCAAAACTTGAGGGGCAGGAGTTTGCCCGGCCTCACGTGGGTAGCGTATGCATGCACGGAGGCGGCCGCATCGGCGACCATACTACAGGAAGCTTCGTCGCCGTTCTGCGCCAAGACGCCCCTGTCACCGTGTGGGCCACAGGCGCTTCGACGCCTTGCATATCCGCGTTCAAGCCCGTCTTCTTCGGCAGCGGAATCCCCGTGTACTCCTCCAGCGAGGAGGGGCGCGCCTACTGGCTGGAACGGGAACGCCTTCATCGGGCCGTGCTCGCCGGGCGAGTCGATGTGAAGAGCCTCCGCGAAAGACGTGACGGTCTGGAAGCGAAGTGGAAGAAAGAAGAGGAGGCGTTGTTCGCCACGAGCAGCCCTTCTTTGCCCGAACTACGCGAGTTCTCCGGACGCTGCGCGGCCGAAGAGCAGGCTATGGTTGACGAGTTTTCCACGAAATCGTGGGCCGAAATGTCGGGACGGGGGTATTTCGCCAACTACTGGAGGTCGAAGAACGCGGTGCTCGGAGCAAACAGAGCGTCGCAGTAACAACACGCCTAGACAAAAGGGGCTTCGAGCGTGCCTGAAGCCCCTTCTTTGGAAACCCGATATCTACCCGGTGATCTTCATGAATTCGTCAAAATCTACCAGAACCATATCCACCGCGCTTTGCCAGAACTCTTTTTCTGTTATGTCCACCCCAAGGTGTCGCGCGGCCAAATCTTCGACACGCGTGCGCCCTGTATCCCTCAAAAGATTCCCATAATTCTCTTCAAACTGCGGCCCTTGCGACAACGCCTGTGCGTAGACGCCCGCGCTAAACAGAAATCCGAAAGTGTACGGGAAGTTATAGAACGGCACACGTGTGTTATAGAAATGTAGTTTGGAGGCCCAGAAATGCGGGTGGTACACGTCCAGGGCGCCCGAAAAAGCCTTTTTCTGCGCGTCCGTCATGATCTCACTAAGCCTTTGGGCACTTACCTGGCCTTTCTTGCGCTCTTCGTAAAAATCGGCTTCGAAAAGAAACCTGCTCTGGATGTTCATCAACAGCGTGACCGCCCGGCCCAGTTTATCGTCGATGAGCATGAGACGTTCGTCCGGATCCTTGGCGTACTTGACGGCGGCGTCAGCCATAATCATCTCTGACAGCGTCGAAGCGGTTTCGGCGACGATCATGGTATATTGCTGGGCTATCGGGGGGAGGTCATTCATCACCGACTGGTGAAACGCGTGCCCCAGCTCGTGCGCTACAGTCGCCACGTTGGCCAAAGTGCCGGAGAAAGTGACAAAAATGCGTGACTGGCCGGAATCGGGGAAACTCGTGCAGAAGCCACCCATCCTTTTGCCTGGCCTATCTTCGGCCTCTATCCAACGCTCGTTGAACGCTCTGGTGGCGAGGCGGGCCATGGCCGGGCTAAAACGCTCAAACTGCTCCACTATGAAGGCGGCCGCCTCATCGTATGTCATCTTGCTTGCAGCGTTGCCGACCGGGGCCCCAAGATCCTGCCAACCCAGGCTTTCAAGTCCGAGCAGCTTCTTCTTCCTTTCCATGTAGGCCACCAAACGGTCTTTATTGGCGTCAATGGTATCCCACATCGCGTCGAGGGTCTTCCGGGTCATCCTGTTGTATTCCAGCGGATCCCTCAACACCGAATCCCAGCCCCGGCGCGCGTACAGCGCCAAGCGAAATCCCGCAAGCCTGTTCAACGCGAGCGCGCAGAGTTCCGCTTGCCCGGCCCAAGCTTCCTCCCATTTGGACATCACGTGGGCACGTTCGGCGGGATCGGTCCCGGACATCCGGTTCGCGGCCTGTCCCGCGGATAACGTGACCGGCTTGCCGTCTTTTTCGATGGTCACTGTCATTTTGCCGGTAACCATGTCGTAGAGATCGGACCAACCGTGATACCCGTCGACTGACAACTCGTTGACCAACGCCTCCTGTTCGGGCGGAAGCATCTCTTTGGCCCTTAACCTTCGCTCGTCGAGGTTGAACGCGATCGGCTCGAGTGACGGCTCCGACAGCAAGCGCTCCCATTCGGGCTGGGCGATCTTCAAAATGTCGCGGTCGATAGAAGTCATAACCGAACCGAATGCCGCCTGAATCTGCCTGGTCCTGCTAGACACGATTCTGGCATGGCTGTCATGGACGTTTTGGGCGGAAAGGCAAGATGTGAATGCGCCGGCTTGCCTCAACCTTCTCGTTATATCCTGGACCCTGGACAAACGTTCAACCCACATCGAAGCCGCGGGGGCGGCCGGCTCGTCTGACAGGGTTCCACTCGCGACCTCGGCAGCCAAGATAGCCACATCTTTTTCGATCGCGGTCAGATACCTGTCAAACTCGGGTGACTGGCTTCCACCAGGAAAAATGGATTCCAGGTCCCAAGTCTCCTTTAGGTCTTGAAACACGGGATCACTGCCT
>CAZMEF010000030.1:0-12362 GCA_964565305.1 uncultured Eubacteriales bacterium
CCTGCCGTTACTTTTGACCTCATGGACCATAGCGCCCAGGGTGTCTATATGGGCTGAAAGAGTTAGCTCAGGTCCGGGTAACCTCCCCGGAATCGTCACAAGGAGACCGCCCTTGTTGTTGACATTGGCCTCGTATCCTAGTTTTTCGAACTCGCCTCTCGTCCACTCGACGGCCTCAAGCGTATCCCCTGTCGGGCTTGGGATGTTGCAGAGGGCGATGAGCCGGTCCGTCATATATTCGATGTCCGGAATTGGTTTCTCCAAAATTGGTCCTCCTCTATTTCTGAATCTCTACCCATGCGAGATGGCGCCGGCGCTCTTATTCCAATACAACGGTCACTTCGGCGATTCCGGCGCGGTCCGATTCGGCCACAAGTGTGATCGTTTGACCCACAGTCCCTTTGATGACCCACTCGCACGCTTTCTCGTTGGCGTTTGAACTCGCGACGAACCATCCCATCCCGCTTTCCGGACCGCTCAACCCGGCTAGCTGGCCTATCTCCTGTTTCTTCTTGCCAATCACCGGTTCAGAGGAGGCCTCTCCCGACTCGAGCCGCACCGTTACCGGTTTGACGCGCCCCATAGCGACCGCCTGCCGGCACGTGTTTGTGGGCATGAAGCTCCTGTTGACCACCTTGGCGCTTACCCGATAAAGGCCGTCCGCCAACTTGTTTGAGAGTGCTTGCTCTATGAAAAGACAAGGAAGCGCCGCTGCGTGGTAGAGAGTAAAAAGGCAGTTCTTGTGGCACTCTCCCTCCAGGAATTGCGGCGGGGGATTCGTCAGAACGAACTTGGATTTCCAGCCGCCGATTTCGACCTCCCCGAGTTCTGGGTGGTCAAACTTCTGCCAATCGACGAAGCCATTGCCGGCAAGTTCTCTGTCGTTCCAAGTCAAGAGGGCCACCTGGCTCTCCTCGGAACTGCGGCCACTGCGGCCGAACAGCGGGTTCCCCGCCCTGACAGAAGCGTCCCAAAGCTCCGTCGAAAAAGTGATTATGCCTTGGTAGTCGTAAAGCCAGTCCATAAACACTCCCTTGAGAGGGT
This sequence comes from uncultured Eubacteriales bacterium, assembly GCA_964565305.1. GTDB lineage: Bacteria > Bacillota > Sulfobacillia > Fermentithermobacillales > Fermentithermobacillaceae > DULO01. The sequence continues at coordinate 1,045 of CAZMEF010000030.1, forward strand.
GCTCTTTGTCCTCCGTGTAGTCCTCGAAAGTGGATATGTCCGGGTATCCCGTAAGTTTCGCGCCCTTTTTGCCCAACGTCTTGTAGATGGCCACATCTATGGGGGGCAACTTGCTGTCGGGACGCGTGCAGGACGGGCGCAGTATCGCGCCCATGGTGGTGTGGTAGGACATCGCCCCTCCGATGTTGGGGTGCGACACTATGAACTCTGCGACGCTCCTGGTCTCCGGCTCCGACAAGGGGTACGGTCCCGCCCCGCGTTGCGTGACGTCGGGTTCCCAGTGGGCAGGGTAGTTCCTGTTGATGTCCAGCCCCCATTTCGACTGGGCGACCTTAACTTCCTTGCCATCATAGTTTTTGACGTACCCTTCGGGGTAGATCTTGTAGAACTGACCCTCCTTGTCCCACGGTTCCCGGCGTATCATCAGTCTTTTATCCTTGTCCGAGACCTTCCAATCGCCGTCGGGATCCTTCACCCGCATCTTAAGGATCCACCCATCGCCGTTTATGTCCTCTTGATTAAGACCGTCGTCGCTATCGCGCGGTGGGTATTCGCGGACAGAGGAGCGCATCTGGTAGGGCGTGTGCAGGAAAATCTCGGCGCCGTCGATAGATATTCTTGGCAGAATGTAAAACACTTTGTTGTCTACGATATCGGTGATGAAGCCGTCTTTCCCGTAATTCTCCAGGAGATACCAAACCGTGTACAAAGAGACTGCGGACCCTGTCACTTCGCCGGCGTGATGGTTGCCGTCGATGTACATGCCCGGCTTCTTCTCCGGACGGCCTATCTCACGGTTGGTGATCTCGACCATCCACATGTCGCGCCCCTCGTAAGTTTTCCCTATGGAGTACATGGTCGAAAGGTTCGGGTGGGCGTCGACCATTTCACGAAGCGAAGACGTCAATTCCTCGTAATCAAGGTACTTCGAGAAATCAGGTTTGTTCATCCGGCGGATCCTCCTATCCCTAGAACTCAATACCTTCCCTGGCGGGAATCCCTTTGGCGTAATGGTGCCTGATCTCTTTGATCTCGGACACCATATCGGCGACCTTCATTATGGCTTCGGGGCAATACCTGCCCGTCAGGACCAAATCAAGTTCGACGGGCTTTTCCTCGACAAAGTCGAGAACATCGTCCACCTCGACCAGCCCGGCAGCCATCGCCACGTTCACCTCATCTAGAACGATCAGGTCGTAGACGCCTGAGGCCACCGCCTGCCTTGCCCTTCTCATGGCCCCTTGGGCGAGAAGCGTGTCGCTCTCATCGGGGTTATCGAGGCGCACAAACTCGTTTCTGCCGTGTTGTTCGATCTCGAGAAGCGGAAGATACTTCTGGGCGGCGATCCTCTCTCCGTAGACATTGCCCTCGCCTTTCATGAATTGGATGACGAGCACGCGTCGCCCCCATCCTACCTGCCTCAAGGCGAGCCCCAACGCGGCGGTCGTCTTGCCCTTTCCGTTGCCGGTGTAGACCATGACCAGGCCTTTCTCTCTTCCTTTTCCGCTCTCGCTACCGGACGTCATGCTGGATACCTCCAAAAACGTAATTGTCTCGACCTCAGCGCGCGATGAGATGACGGTCCCGCTCCGGGATCCTTTCTTTCAAAGAACCGCATTATCCTTCCGAACCGGATGCCGGGAAAGCCCGTCTTCCTGGGTGGAGGCATCAAGAGGGAAATGACTTTCCGAAGGAGAAACCCCTCATTCGTGGGGGAATGGCCGTGAGAAAGACCTACCGGGTCAAGCGTTCGGTGGCAGGTAACATCGATAGGAATCAAGGTGGCGCCGGTCGCGCGCCGGTGTCGCCCGCGCCTCGCAGGCCTGCCGGTAGTCCGTCCGTGGCCCGGCCACGTCGCAAGAAGGGCGCGTTACGCTGGCCTTGGGCCATCCTATGCTGCCTGGGGATGGTTCTGATCATCGCGATGGGAGTTTCAAGTTCCAAGCCGGCCGGTACAAACGCCTTGATAAAAGCGGCTTCCTGGACAGCACGGATGGTTTCGGGCGCATCCGGGTCGTTCGCCACCTTTTTCTGCTTCCTGATCGTTTTGACTTCTATTATGAAACTGTCAAAACCTAACGAAAACTGCCCCCGATTTCTCTGGGGCTTCTGGGTCTTGCTCTGGTTTGCCTCGGGAATCTACCACGATTTTCGCGTCGCGTGGGGAGAGACTTTCTCCGCCGCCCTAACCGGGGGAGGGGCGGGCCTTACCGGCGCCTGCGTCGATTGGTTCTTCAGGATTTCCCTAGGCCGGGCGGGGGCGATAACGGCCATGTTCTTTGGAGCGCTTTCCGGCATCAGTCTCCTTCTCAATTTGTCTTTCTGGGCGCCTTTTTCGTACCTTTGGCTCGGGATCGTGACTGCATGGCAATGGTTCGCCGGGTCCGTCGCCCACTTTTTCCGTCCGGAAGGGCCGAAGGCTGACGATAGCGACCCGGAATTCGACGTGGCGGAACGCGCGAAAGGCGATATCAGCTTGGCAGACCTACTAGGCGGCGACAAATCCAAAGCCAGGGACGAGAGATCCAAATCTGAAGAAGAAGCGGCGGCGACGGGAAGCATCTCTTCCGCGGCCGCAAGCATGCGAGAGCGGTTTGGTGATAAGGGCTCCCCCGAAGCCGACGACGACTTCGCCTCCACGGTGAAGCAGCAGCCTCTCAACGAGGAGTTGTTCTACGAGTTCCCGTCCTTTGACATGCTTCATCGCTCGGAGCCGCCCAAACGGCCGCGCTCGTCTGCGGACTTGGAGGGCCGGGCAAGAGTCATCGAAAAGACGCTCCTATCTTTCGGCGTGGTCGCCAAAGTCGTTGAGTTCTCACGCGGCCCGGCTGTCACCAGATACGAGCTACAGCCCGGACCGGGCGTCAAAGTGGCCAGCATCGTCAATCTCTCCCAAGATCTAGCGTTGGCGTTGGCGGCGCCAGACGTCAGGATAGAGGCTCCAATTCCGGGTAAGAGCGCTGTAGGCATCGAAGTTCCCAACAAAGAGGTTTCTTTGGTTCACCTAAGGGACGTGTTGGAGACGAGGGAGTTCAGAACCTCCTCTTCCCCGCTAACCGTAGCCTTAGGGAAGGACATTTCGGGCCGTCCTGTGGTGACCACGCTGGACCACTGCCTCCACCTTCTCATAGCGGGAGCGACCGGGGCCGGCAAGAGCGTCTGTATCAACTCGATAATCGCGAGCCTTCTTTTCAAGGCTCGTCCGGATCAAGTGAAGCTCGTGCTGATCGACCCAAAACGTGTCGAATTGTCCGTCTGGTCGCGCGTCCCTCATTTAATCGCGCCGGTGGTGTCTGATCCGAAAAAAGCGTCAGGCGCGCTTCGATGGGCTACCAAAGAGATGGAGGCCCGGTACGAGAAGTTCACCAAGGTCGGAACGAGAGACATAGAAAGGTACAACGAGGTTGCCACCCCTCCGGGCAGCGTCAAACCCGCGATGCCCTACATCGTCGTGCTGATCGACGAGCTTTCCGACTTGATGATGGTCGCGCCCGCCGAAGTCGAAGACGCCATATTCCGGCTAGCCCAGATGGCTAGGGCCTCGGGAATCTACCTCGTGGTCGCCACCCAACGCCCGTCTGTCGACGTGATCACGGGTACCATCAAAGCCAACATCCCATCCCGGCTAGCCTTCGCGGTTGCGTCTCAGATAGACTCCCGAACTATACTCGATATAGCGGGGGCGGAAAAACTCTTGGGAAGGGGCGACATGCTGTTCTCTCCCGTCGGATCGTCGAAACCGCTTAGGGCTCAAGGCTGCTACGTCTCCGAGCGCGAGATAGACGAGTTGGTGTCGTTCGTCTCAAGTCAAGCGAAGCCTCAATTCGCCGAGGGCATCTTGGCGCAGCCCGAAACCGTTGAACGCGAGTCGGAAGTACAGGATGACCCGTTTTTCTCTCAGGCTCTGCGAATCGTAGTGGAAGCCAAGCAGGCTTCTGTCTCGCTGTTGCAGCGAAAACTGCCTATCGGCTACAGCCGTGCCGCCCGTCTCATAGACGCTATGGAAACGAGAGGCTATGTAGGACCGTACGAGGGCTCCAAACCCAGGGAAGTGAGAATGACCATACAGGAGTATATGCGGTTCTTCGAAGGCGGAGGGCCTGGTAAGAGCACGCCGGCGGAAAGCCCTGTCTCCCTTCCGACCGGTCTGTCTTCGCGTATGGGAACACAGCCGGAAACCCCGGCGCGACATGTCGAGCGAGCCACTTCCGCTGCCCCCTCGCGCGAGGACTTCCTCGAAAAACCCTCGTTTTTGGCTAAGCGCCCCGGAGATCCCGGCGACCGCAGGAACCGGTAGCCAGGAGACGGTGGAGCGTGGAACGATTGCGATGGGAACGTAAAGGTGAACAATAGGAGATTGACGGAGGCGTTACCGTATGCAAAAAGAAATCAGAAGAAAAGACAGAGAATTGGATAAGTCTGATGCCGAATCCATGCTTCAAAAGACGGATTTCGGATACCTGGCGACGTCGGATCCCGACGGCAGTCCTTACGTTGTGCCGGTTAACCACGTGTATACCGACGGGTACATCGTTTTCCACTGCGCAGGCGAGGGACGGAAACTCGACAATCTGCGGAGAAACCCCAATGTCTGCTTTGCCGTTACAGAGTCGAATCAAATAGTGATAGACAAGCTTACCACCAAGTTCAGAAGCGCGATCGCTTTCGGCGAGGCCGAAATCGTGACCGACCTCGCCCTCAAGAAGGATCTTGTCCAAAAGCTCGTGCTGCGCCTCGCGCCCGAAGCCGTTATCCCTTGCGACGACGAAGGCTACGAGAAGACGACAGTCGTCCGGATCAGGATTGGGCATCTTTCGGCAAAGTCAAACGCGTAGACTCCCTTAGTCCTGCGATCAAACACGAAAGACCCAGGACGCCCAGTATGCCCGCGAAGTAGAAGCTGGTGTTGAAAGAACCGGTGGCCTGGGCCACAAAACCCGTCAACGCCGGGGCTAGCGTCATGGCGACCGCCCCGGCGAAATTGAACACCGACAATACGACCCCCCTGCGCTCTTCAGGTGACACGTCCGCAACCGTCCTAACTAGACCGGGATCCACAACAAGTTTGCCTGTGAACCCGTAGAGCGCCAATACGGCGACAAGAGACGCCGTACTGCCCGTGAGGGGAACCATCAGGATCGCTATGGAAGAGAGAGGTATGGCGATTCTGGCCACTTTGGTTTTGTCGACAGAGCGGTCGGCGATTAGTCCGCCCGCCACAGCAGACGGGGCCAACGCCAAAGCCATCGCGACGGGGATCGTGGCAGGCAAGCTGCCGGTCAATCCTCTGGCCGCCTCGAGGTAGTACGGTAGCCACGTCAACATCAGGTAGAAGCCATACATTGTGAAGAAATGAGCGCCGCACATGTACGCCAAGAAACGGGGCGAGACCCCAAGTGCCCCTCTTGCCGGAGTAACGCTTCCTTCGCAGCTTTCCCGCTTCACAGGAGGCCTCTCGGGAATGAGGGCAAGCACGGCTCCCACAAAAAGGAGCGAGACGACGCCCAGGACGGCAAACGGCATGCGCCATCCTACGCCGCCCTTTGACAGCACTTTGCCCAGCATGAAACCGGCCGCGCTACCCAGCCCCGCTCCCGCTGTGGTGATCGAGACTCCCAATGCCTTGCGCTCTTCCGGGACGGCCATGCTCACAATTGATTGCTGACACGCGAAGTAAGTGGCCTGGCCCGCGCCTGTCAGAACTCGCGAAAGGAGGAACTGTATGTGGTTTTGGGATGCCGAACCCAGGAGCAACCCCAAAGATTGGACCATGAACCCCGATATCAAGGCGCGACGAGGGCCAATTCTATCGGCAAGCATGCCGCCGGGAATTTGCAGGAACATGTAGCTCATGAAAAATGCCGAGCCCAGTATGCCCAGCCAGCTTTGGGAGAGGCCCCAGTAGTCTCCTATTTCCTTGACGGCCGACGACAGCACTGTCCTTGTGGCGTAAAGAAGAAGCCATCCTGAAGCCAGGACAAGAACCGTAACGGGCCATCTGCGGGCAGCCTTAGCAACGCCGTCCTGTCTAGTATCCAAGCGCAAGCCCCTTCAGCCTCGTGTCTGAACCTCCAAGAAGTACCCCCATCCCGGGGTCCTTCATGATGATCTGCGCACCGCCCCCTCCATTCCAAGGGCCCGCAAGATGCACAGTGTGGCCTATGGCCCGGAGCGCGTCGACAGTCTGACCGGGGAACCTGGACTCAAGGCGCAGTTCGTACTGCTTTCCAAGCGAGATGACGTCCGTGCCCGGGGAAGACGTCCATCGCGGAAAATCGGCCGCTTCTTGCGGCCCCATCCCGTGATCGAGCATCAAAGACAGCATTTGCATATTCCATTGGGGTTGTCCGTCTCCGCCGGGGGTCCCCCCCGCGATGAAGGGTCGCCCGTCCTTGGTCACCAAATAACAGTTGAGCGTGTGCATGGGCTTTTTGCGGGGCAAGAGAGAGTTCGGATGTCCCGTCTTCAAGACGAAGGACCTGCCGGCCCTGTTGTTGAGAAGAACCCCTGTTCCCTGGACCGAGACACCCGAACCGAAAGCGAACGCGTTGCTGTGAATAAAGGAGCAGACGTTGCCCTCTCTATCCCACGCGACAAAGGACGTGGTGTCGATTCCACCTTCAGCGCCCCGTGTGGCGCCGTTCGCGGCACGATCTTTCGAAATCTCGCGCACCCTATCTGCGGCGTAATCTTTGGAGATGAAACGCGCGACGTCAAAGCCGGAGCAGTCGGGATCGCCCGCATACTTGTTCCTGTCGGCAAACGCTATCTTCTTGGCTTCCACCATCAGATGGACCGCCTCAGGGCCCAACGGTTCGAGCTCCGCAAGGGGAAAGTGCTCCAGGAAATTCAACTCTTCCAGAACCAGGAACCCCTGGGATACGGGTGAAGTCTGCATAACCGTGTATCCCCGGTAACCTGTCTCGATCGGTGAGTAGAAGACGGGCGGTTCTGCGAGAAACGCGGGAAACTCGCGGCCTGTGAACAGACCGCCTAGCGCGCTTTGCGTTTTGAGAAACGATTCGTGGAAAGCCCCTTTGTAAATATACTCCGTGCCGCCCTCGGCAAAGAGGCGGATTGCGTCCGCCATGTCTTTTCTGCGCATCGTAGAGCCCGGCAACGGAGTTCGACCGCCGGGCAGGAAGACGTCACGGGTCTCCGGAAACTTCGATATCTTGGCCCTGTCGGCATGAATAGCGCCCGACAACTCGGGGGTTACCGCGAAGCCGCCCTCCGCGACGTCGATGCCGGCCTGAAAGCAACGCCGGAGCCCCAGACGGCCGAACCGGTTCGCCCCCATCTCGTAGACAAGCGGCGCCCCTGGCACCGCTACGGACAACGGTCCGTCCTGCGGAAGGATACCGGTCCCGCCGTATTTTTCAAGCGTAAGCCCGTCTCCTCCGGGCCCGCTCCCGTTTAACGCGTACGATTTGCCTGTCGATTTCTCGTAGTAGATAAAGAACGCGTCTCCGCCCAATCCGCACATGTGCGGAAGCACCACTGATGTCACACCCGCCATGGCAAGACAAGCATCCATAGCCGTCCCGCCCTGCTTAAGAGCCTCTAAGCCTGCAAGCGACGCCAGTGGGTGGGCCGAGGCGACCATTCCGTTTATCGCCATGGCCGAATCGCTCAGTCTGTCCTTATCATCCATGGATTCGCCCCCCTACCGTTCTTGATTCTAGAAACGGGGTAGGGGAATCCTTTACCTGTTCCGGGAATCGTTCTTCGAGAAGCGTTTCTTGGCTTTCACCCAAGCGTCCACGATGGCCACGAGTTCGGCCGGCTCCAGATCTTGCCGGGAAAACCCGTGAGCCAGTCGCAAGTACGGCCAGCCGCGGGCGGCTTCGTCCTTTATGAAACCGAGTATTTCGCTGGGAAGAGCGTACTCCCAGGTCAACGGGGCAGTTTGTGGGGGAACGATGGAACCGGCCGACGCGCCTTTGGAGGTGGAAATGTAACCCGCCTCGCACATTAGTTCCGAGTAGGAAACTCCCAGGGGGGTTGACAGTCTCTGCAAAGTTTCCGGCGAAACGCGTTGTCTGGTCCCAGCCTCGATGCGGGATATCTCGCTGTTGCTGATGCCCGACAAAAGAGACAGCCTCCGCTGGCTGAGGCCACGCGCTTGCCGCGTTCGGCGTATGTAGTCCCCTAGCGCCATCCTCATCTTCCTCGCCTAAGTCCTACGCCCAGTGTATAGTCGCTATTGCCTTTTGGCAACACCCGGGGAAGATCAAAGTCGGCGCCAATCAAAATTATGGGTGATGTTGACTAGACGCAACGTGTGAGGATATAGTGAAAGCGTTACCGAACGGCAACAGAGGTGAAGCCATATGTTCGGATTCTCTCCCTCCCGGTTGCTTTCCGCTATGCGCGACAAGGGGCTGTCCCAGGCGGACCTTTCCAGAGCCACAGGCGTGTCGCCGGCCTTCGTGTCCAGAGTGTTGCGGGGTCTAAGGTCCCCGGGCTCGGGATTCATCGCGTCTCTCAAAATCGTGTTCCCGGACAGGCCTATGGAGTACTTCTTTGATCTGGACAGAGAAGACAGTCGTAGTCTGCCGGACGGGCCCTAGTCCGCGCTCCAGGCGGGGCCGTACAGAAGCCACCCATAGCACCTGATCGCAAACTCGCTGCCGGGGAGCAGCGAATCAATGTGCAAGGACTCAGAAACTCTGTGCGCATCCTCAGATGACTTGAAACCCAAAGTAACAGCGGGCCATCCCATGGCCAGCGGGATGTTTGAATCGGTGCTTGACGGCCCCAGTTCCATAGGAAACCCGTGCTCTCTGCCGAGCTCCACCAAGCCCGCCACAAGCGGATGGTCTGCGGGAATAAACCCGGTTGGGCGATCCCCGACGACAACCGCCTCATAGGACGTGCCGGTAAGCGATGCGGCGGCGTCAAGTTCGGCACGCACTGTTTCCTCAAGTTCGGCAAGCGAAGAGCCGCTTACCGAACGCATGTCCAATAGCATCTCGGCCGATTGAGCGATGGAGTTCACCGAATGACCTCCCGAAATCACCCCCACGTTGTACGTGGTTTTGGGATCGGCCGGAGGCTTGATCTTGGCGATTCCAGATATGGCGGTCCCAAGTCCGTGGATCGCGCTGGACCTTCCGAAGGCGCCCCAGCTGTGGCCTCCCTCTCCACTGAAGGTGATCTTGAGCCTGCGGCTTCCGATGCCGCCGTTGACGAGCCATCCAAGCCCCCCGTCGATGTTTAGGAACACCAGATTCTCCGGGTTCACGCGAAATCCCCCGAAGTCGTATTCTTGGACGTGGGAACAGAAGTATCGCGAGCCCTTGAGGTCCCCAAGACCTTCTTCGCCGACGTTGGCGATGAGAATGACAGGATGCGGGAGCGGCAGCCTGGTCGCAAAATATCTCCCCAAAGTGAGCATTTGCGCCACCGAGGCGGAGTTGTCGCCCACCCCGGGGGCGTACATTACGTCGCCTTCGGTCCTAACGGTAAGGTCGGTGCCACGGGGAAAAACGGTGTCGAGGTGAGCCATGCTCACGATGGTCCGGGACGGGTCCTCGCCCGGTAAGAAACCAATGACGTTGCCCGAGAGATCAGTTTGAACTACGGGAAACCCGTACCTTTCCATTACTCCCTTGACAAACGCGCCACGCTCCCCCTCGTCCAAGCTGGGGGCAGGTATTTCGGTTATGTCAATGATCAGCTGCAAGAGTTCCTCGTGCCATTTCCGCATAGCGGCCAACCCGTCCTCTATGAAGACGCGTCCCGGTTCTTCCTTGTGCGAGTCCCCAGATGTCATTGTCCCCAGGTCTCCTTTCCGCCCTATGTCGGGCATCGCCATCAGGCGTTTGCCATAGACGTCTTGACCTTGGCGTAAACCTCATCGGGATCAACTTCAACGCGGGCCACGCCCGAGGCAACGGCGGCCTTCGCTACGGCCCTTGCCACGGTGGGCCCGACTCTCGGATCGAAGGGGTCGGGAATGATGTAGTCCGGTCCCAGATCTTTGGAAGCAACGAGCCCGGCTATGGCTTCCGCCGCCGCTTTTTTCATATCCTCGTTGATATCGCTCGCTCTCGCGTCTAGAGCGCCGCGAAGGATCCCCGGAAACGCCAGCACGTTATTAACTTGGTTGGGGTAATCCGACCTTCCTGTGCCTACCACGACGGCCCCCCCGGCTTTCGCTTCGTCCGGGAATATCTCCGGGACCGGGTTTGCCATGGCGATCACCACGGCTCCCTCCGCCATCTTGGCGACCATGTCCCGCGAGATGGTACCGGGGCCGGATAGACCGACGCAAACGTCCGCGCCGGATAAGGCGTCATGTAGACTCCCGCTCACATTTCGAAGGTTGCCCCTCAAAGCGATCTCACGCTTGAAAGGGTTCATGCCTACGTCACGCGTCCCGAAGATGACCCCGTTCCTGTCGCAAGCGACGACATCCCGCACTCCGGAATCAAGAAGAAGGCTCGCCGTAGCGATCCCGGCCGCGCCGGCTCCGTTTATCACGACGCGGACGTCAGAAATGTCCTTATGGACCACTTTGAGCGCGTTTATGAGAGCAGCTAGTACCACCACGGCAGTTCCGTGTTGGTCGTCGTGGAAGAGCGGAATGCCGGTTTCCTTCTTGAGTCTCCTTTCTATCTCAAAACACCGGGGAGCAGATATGTCCTCGAGATTAACGGCGCCGATAGTGGGCTCGAGCCATTTGACCAACTGAACTATCTCGTCCACCGTCCTCGCGGAGACGCAGATCGGGAAAGCGTCCACTCCGGCAAAACTCTTGAACAAAAGGCATTTACCCTCCATAACGGGGAGAGCCGCGGCGGGGCCGATGTCCCCCAACCCGAGAACGGCGCTGCCGTCTGATACGACCGCCACCAGGTTCCCCTTGAGGGTGTAGTCGTAGACTGTTTCCGGGCTTCTCGCGATCTCCAAGCACGCCTCCGCCACGCCCGGCGTATAGGCCAGCGATAGATCATCGCGGTTTGAAAGTGGTACCTTGCTGTGTATCTCGAGCTTGCCCTGATTCGCCCTGTGGAGTTGGAGGGCTTTATCCCTAAGACTCACGATTCATCATCCTTCTGGTCTGTCGTATACGTCACTGCCTTGAGCGTCTACTCCCACAATCGCGGGAAAATCCTTTACGACGAGTTGATAGATAGCCTCGGGCCCCAAGTCGGGGTACGCGATCTGCTCCGCCCGGACGACCGCGCGCGATAGGAGAGCGCCTGCGCCCCCGACTGTTATGAAGTAGACGGCGCCGTGTCCTACGATAGCTCGCTTCACCGCCGCGGCCCTTTCCCCCTTCCCGATCATACCTTTCAGGCCCGCTTCCA
>CAZMEF010000031.1:0-1155 GCA_964565305.1 uncultured Eubacteriales bacterium
GGCCCGCCTCCTCCAGACCGACCCGGCGGGTTTTGGCGATGCCGAATACATCCGCGCGGCCCACGCTGCAGGGGATATCGAACGAGGCGGCACACTTTTTCACAAGCTCCACATCATGCGGCGACTGGGCACGCATCTGATGATCGAGATGAGCGACACGGGAAGAAAACCCAAGTTCGTCGCGAAGCCCTGCAAGGACGTGCAACAGACATATCGAATCAGGCCCGCCTGACACGGCGATCACCACGAGATCACCGTCGGAAATCATGCCGTGCCTGCGAATGGTCCGGCGGACCTCCTCTACCACTCTCTCTCGGGCAGTCTTTGTCGCATCCCTCACCTCTCGTGAGGCTAGGATACCAAATACATCCACCGGACGCACGCCTACCCGTGCGGATAGCGCCCAAGAACTACACGGCTTCCACCTGCACGCCCACCACGGTGACGTCATCGGGCGGGCGCCGTCCTCCACGGCCTTGACCTGTCAGCGCCTTCACCGAGAAGTCAAGGTTGGATTCCTTTAGCCTACGTATCCTCGAAACAAGCGTGTGCTCGGCGCGCGCCGGAACGGGGCTGGTCCGGAAGGCGCCGTCGGACACCAGGAAGATGGTGTCTCCGACCGTGATGGGCTCGCTGCTTGAATAGCAGGCTACCACGTTTTCCGCGCCGGCGGGGGGCCGGGATCCCCGGACCACGACGACATTCCCGTCTTTCTTCCTTATGAATGATGGAGGAGCCCCGAACTTGTGAAAGTAGGCCCGCTCGCTGTCGTGGTCGATCAGTAGACAGTCGATGGCGATGAAGCTTTCAGGCCGAAACGCAAGGTACAGCGACGAGTTGAGAAAAGACACGCATGAGTCGTAATCCAAGCCGCAATCGAGCAGGCTTTTCATCAGATCGATCGTGTCGCGACTCTGCTTTGCGGCCGCATCGCCTTTGCCCATCCCGTCTGCCAACACAAGCAGGCTTTTCCCAGTGCCCAAATCGAATTTCGTCCACAGATCGCCCGACTTGGAGGCGCCCTCGGCGGCCACGGTACTGCCCCGCCAGACGATCTTTATCTTCGGCTTGCGAGCCCGGCCATCTCTCCCATCCGGGTCTTTCGCCGTGATTAGCATCTGAGCCAAGCACTTGTATTGGAAGGCGAGACACTCA
>CAZMEF010000031.1:1165-12228 GCA_964565305.1 uncultured Eubacteriales bacterium
CGTCTGGTCCTCAAGCGCCCTTACCCTTCTGTCCAGGCGACCGGCTTCATGCCAGTGGTTGATTTCGGCCACAACCTCCCCAAACCGGTGACAGAGGTCTGAAAGGGGACTATCGCCGTCTGCCGAAGTTAACCTGCCCGTGGCCGTCATCTTCCGCATAAGGTCGGTGAACCCATCGAGGGTATCTCCGAATCGCTGCTCCCAGCATACACCCCGGCTTTCGCATTCGCGGCAGACTCTTTCGGCCACTTGCTTAACCATGGCGTCATCGTCTGTAACCGTTCCCACCGTATCTTCATCTGACGACTTTTCGAACATTTCGGATATCTCAGTGAGTGCGTGAGCGACCGCCGCCGCCCGAAGTCTGTACGAGTCCGATTCCTTACGCTCTTGACGTAGGATCCTTTGGAGCCGCCTGGAAGCCCCCTGCCTATCAAGCGGTTCGCCTCGCTGCGTTTCTCCGGGTGGCCCGACATTCGCGACGCTGCCGGAAACCTCCAGTGGCGTTTCGGCTCCCTGTTTGCCCCACGCGCTGAGTGGCATGGCGGGGAACAACCCGGGAAAAGCCCCCGCCAACTTTCGCAATGCGCGTGGGGTGGCAAATGCCAGCATCGCGCAAGCCAATAGCTGCTCGACGAAGTGAGTAGTCACAGTGGATGCGGGTGCCGCGTAAAGCGAGATCAGTAACCCGGACGCAAGGTAGCCGAGAGCCGATTCCACCCGTCCTAACCAACCGCCCACGCCCGCAAGCAGCCCTGATACCCCTAGAAGACCGAATACGACGGCATCTTGCCCACCCGCCAAAGAAAGCACCAGACCGCCGGCCAGGCCCGCGACTGCCCCTGCCCCGGGCCCCCCGGCGTATGCCACGACGAGAGCAGATCCCATGACGGCTACGGTATCCGGGCCTATGCCGTGTACCGAGACGCCGTGCAAGCCGCCAAAAGACAGAAGCACTATCACGAGAAGCGCTTCGGCCTTGCGTTCCTCTCCCCGCCGGTCTCTAGCGTCGGAAAATGCGGCACGGAGAAGAAGCGTGACCACCACGGCACACAAACCCTCTAGAAGGGCGGACAGGTAAATATACATGGATGGCGGCGCGCCGGTCACTATCGTCGCCGCCGCCCTCGATACGGCCACGACCGCGCCGCAGAGAGCAGAATCGATCAGACCGGAGCCCAGATACGTCTTGGGAGACCTAAGCAGGAATGCCAACTGCAGCATGGCAAGCGCGTGATACCCGATAATGCCCCACCTTCCCGCTGTAGCGCTGCCTGCGAGAGCCGCTAGCCCGCAAACGAGCGACCACGCTCCGCCGAGCGCGCGGCATCCCGCGAATACTGCAGGCGCAAGAGGGGAAAGATTGCCCGCCAGAACGGTCCTACCCAGAAGGAACGATAGTCCGACCCGCGACCAAAAGCCGGCGTCAAACCTCACGCCCGCCCAGGAGGCGCCAGATCCTTTGGAAGCGTTTTTGCCCCGGCGTTTCGCAAGAAGTCCCAAGAGAATACCCCCTCATGATAGGGTCCGAATCCAGCTGTTTCCAGTTTATCCCTGACAGTGTGCAGGTATTGTCAGTGCTTGTCCTTGCGCCCGGCTAGGATTTGTCGAAAAGACCCGCAACGATGGGTTCGGCGGACCGGGCCCACGTCGTCAACTTATTTAATACACTCTTTAAGTTTATGAAGTTGTGTGTTGACATCTTCAGACCCCTTGACTAGGGTGAACGTAGTTGCCGTTGGAAGTGAAGGACGGTGAGGATTTGGCAGACGATTCCATTGGCAAAACATTTAGGGCCATGTCAAAGTCCGCCGAGCGCGCGCCCCAAAGATTGGCCTGTCTGGCCGTATGCCTCCTGGCGGGTGCGGTGACGGCGTTGCTCGATGCTTATGGCCTGAAGCTAGGGCTGGACGCCGTCGAATTCATGGATGCTTCGCTTTTCTTGCGCGGGGCGGCCATTTTCATTGTGGGTAGCGCTATTGGGTCGGTTTGCGGCGGGGCCAACAGCAAACTGCGAGTGTCGCTTATGGAATCCGCCGCCATTAACCAGCGAACAACGCTAATGGCGGTCGCCATGTCCGTTCCACTCCTAGAGTTCGACAAGACGCCCCGCGGGGACATCTTATCTCGCATCACATCAGACACAGCCGAATCATCGCGAATCTTCACGAGCGTTTGGTACGTAGTGGACACTCTACTAAAGGCCGTATTCGCGTCGATTTACATGATGTTCATCAGTTGGAAAGTGGGGGTTCCCGTCATCGTTCTAAGCGCCGGCGTGATATTCGCAACCCGGCGTCTAGGAGTGCCCGTTGTGGGTCTATCGAAAGCATACCGCGATTCCTTGGGTCACATGTCTACAAGAGCACTTAACATCCTCGAAGGACGCGTACCCATCAAGGTTTTCTTGGCGTCCCGACAGATGGAAAGCCACTTCGAGGAGCGATCGACTGAGACTTTCGCATCGTGGTTAAAGGTGGCTCGCCGGGGTTGGCTGAACCAAGCCTGTTCGACGGCGCTGGGGTTTTCATCGTTTCTTGCCACTTTCGCGATCGGAGGATATCTGGCTTCAACAGGGCAGATGTCCCTCGGCGGGATCCTCGCCGTGGTCCATCTGACAGACTACCTGGGGCCTCTGGCAGGCCTGGGCCAATGGATAACCGAGGCGAATGGAAGCGTGGGCGCTCACAGGCGACTTTTGGAGTTCTCGGATAGTCGTATCGCTCACTCGGACGAGGTCGGGCTGGACGTCGAGAAACCTGTCGAGATTGCGAAGGATTCGTCCGGAGTAGCAGCCGCAAGCGCGCGCGAGCCGGATGTTGCAGTCGAGATTTCGGAGCTGACCTTCGAATACGAGCCGGGACGATTGGTGCTGGGCGGGCTAGATCTCAAGATACCTTCGGGGCTGAGAGTAGCGGTCGTCGGCAGGAGCGGTTCGGGAAAGAGCACCTTTCTCAAGATCATGGCGGGGCTGTACCCCCCGACAACCGGGTCCGTTAAGGTCCTTGGGATGCCGCTTCACACAGCTGACGGTCTGGAATCAAGAATCGCAAAAAGCCTGGTCGCATACACGCCCCAAGAACCTTTCCTCTTTTCCGGGACTGTACGTGAGAACCTGCTCATCGCCCGCGAGGATTCGTCTGACGATGAGCTCATGCGGGCTCTGGGATTGGCCTCTGCCGATGGCTTCGTTCATGACCTGCCTATGGGCATGGACGAAGAAGTGGGGGAAAGGGGATCGAGGCTCTCAGGGGGACAACGTCAAAGGCTATCTGTGGCGCGAAGCTTTCTTAAACATCCTCCATTGCTTCTACTTGATGAACCGACCGGGACGCTTGACGAATCTTCAGAGTCCGCTTTGCTTGCAGGCCTTGCGAGGCTGCCTGCGGTCACTTCGATCATCGTTACTCACCGCCGCGAGGTCGCTCGCGCCTGTGATCTAATCCTCGTCTTGGACGATGGCGCCATAAGAGAAGCGGGCACTCATGATGAACTCGTCGAACGGGAAGGCTTGTACGCTTCCCTATTCCGCACTATGACGGAAGGAAGCAGATAGGCATGAAAAGACGCTCGTTTTCCCGCCTATTCGAGATGCTGGGGCCGCACTGGCCCTCCCTAATGCTCGCTTTCGCCGCCTCTTTCGTCGACAAGGTCGCCGACAGCGTGCTCATCGCGCTTCAGATAGGGGCTATCATTGACGCCGCCACTGCCAAAAGCCCCGAGTTGGCTCTTCTGGCAGCCAAAAACCTCATGTGCGTGGCGTTAATCAGGGTCTCGCTGTCCCCGCTGTCCCGCTACCTCGCGTCGCTTTCGGGGGCGCGGGCAGCAAAACGGATGCGAACGGCGGTCTTGCGGTCCGCGCTCGGCTCCACCGAAGAAGCCGCGTCGAAAGTCGGCAGCGGTGACATCGTATCTGTGCTGGTCAACGACGTCGAGATGGCCCAGGGCGCCTACGAGAGCCTGCTTGTTTTCGTGGGTCAACTACTTTTGATCGGCCTTAGCCTGACCACGCTCTTCGTGTGGAGCTGGCAGATGGCCCTGACAGTGGTCTCGCTCGCGCTGGCCTGTTTCGCCGCGGCGGCCGTGTTCGCCGGACCCCTCAGGAAAATCGGAAGAGCGTATCAGACCAAGCTTGGAGCCGTTTCCGACTTGGCGGCGAACGTTCTCGGAGGGATGGCGGTCGTCAAATCATTGCAAGCGGAGAAACCCATGAAGGCCCGGTTCGCGCGTGGCGCGGAAGACCACTATCACACAGCCATGCGTCGAGGCACGCTGCTGGGATTGCAGTCGCTGACGCTCGACCTGGTACCACACGCTTGCCTTGCGGCGCTCATGGTAGTAAGCGGATCGATGGTCTTCAAGGGGAGAATCACGGCGGGGCTGGCAGTGGCGTTGATCCAATTGTCGACCAGGGCGCTGTTCCCCTTTGCGACGCTGGGACATCTATGGGCGGGATTCCAGTCGAACCTGGCGGCGCTGGATAGGGTCTTTGCCGCCCTCGAAGTTGAGCAAGAAAGTGACTGCCAGCGCCCCGCGGCCGGTGTGGTCCCGGATGCTCCTCACCTAGCCTTTTGTGGCGTGTCTTTCGGCTACGGCGACAAACAAGTGCTTGAGCACTTCACTGTGGACGTGACACAAGGAGCGACGGTGGCTTTGATCGGACCTAGCGGTTCGGGAAAAACTACCTTGCTGAAACTACTCCTGCGTTTGTACAAACCGGATGAAGGTCTCATCTTAATTGACGGACGAGACATCTACTCGATGCCCCTACCTGTTGTTCGGGATTTGGTGACTCTTGTTCCGCAGGAACCGTGGATCTTCCCCGGCACAGTCGAGGCGAACATCGCCCTTGGCCGCGAGAACGCAACACAGGAGCAGATAAAGGAAGCGGCTATCGCCGCCAACGCGCATGATTTCATCGAGCGGCTGCCTCAGGGCTACTGCACCCAACTTGACGAACGCGGCTCCAATCTATCGGGCGGCGAGAAGCAGCGTATCTGCTTGGCCAGGGCGTTCTTGAAGGGCGACGACATCATGCTGTTCGATGAGCCGACTTCCTCCGTTGATGGCGCGTCTGAAAGAGCCATAGCCGAAGCCATCAGACTTCACTCTCGAAAAAGCACCGTTGTTATGGCTTCGCACAACCCTACGCTGCTAGACGTCGCGGACAAAGTCGTCACTGTGGGAGACTGAGCAAGGCAGGCCGTGGGCTAGGCGAGCCGTTGACACTCCTACTCCTGCTGTGTATCATCAAGTCGCACCGACTAGTAAAAATCGGCAACTTCAATTATCGGGGGGTGTGATCCAATGGCAAACAGCATTGCAGTTCCTTTGGAGTCACACGGCCCCGTTCCCTCAAAGTAGAGAACTCCCGAGAAAGGCCCCTGCTTGGCAAGGCCAAGGGCCCCGGCCGTGACGATTCCTAAAAGCGGAAAGCGTACGGATCCGACTTCTCGAGGAGGCTTTTTCTTGCAAACCATTGGCAAGGTAATTAGGTGCGGCCCGGGGGATTATCTGGTCCGCGCCGAAGACGGCACCTGGTTCTGCCGGCTTCGAACCAAACTCAAGATTGAAAAGCAGCGCGTCACAAGTCTGGTCTGCGTTGGGGATATGGTGGCGCTCGATAAGATGGACAGCACGGTCCCGGGCTCTGTCGCCGGTATCGCTGTAGACGGAACTGCGGTTATCTCGGAAATCCTGCCTCGAGCGACGGCCTTGACGCGCCTGGCCCCGCCTGACATGCCCTCGCGGGCGCCCGAACAGCAAGTTCTCGCGGCGAACATAGACTTGGCGGTAGTAGTCGTGGCGGCAGTACGACCGGAACTAAAGATGGGTACCATCGAACGATACTTGATCATGGCGCGCCAGGCGGGCATCGAGCCGCTTGTGTGTATCAACAAAGTGGATCAGCTGGGCACGGATGCGGAGGATGCGACCTTGGGTTCCAAGCGCGTGGCGAGCATCGTTGATGCCCTGCAAAGCAGGGGAATTGCCTTGATCTTGACGAGCGCGGAGTCGGGATACGGGATTGACGAACTGAAGCGACGTTTGCTAGGTAGGACGGCTGTCTTCATGGGAGCGTCCGGAGTCGGCAAGACATCCATCCTTAAGCAGATGTGTCCTGGTTTCGAAGCCAAAACACTGAGCATAAGCCTCAACACGAACAAAGGCAGGCACTCGACTACCGCATCGTCCCTTGTGGACATCGGAGGGGGCTATGTTGCAGACCTGCCAGGCTTGAGGACGCTCGGCTTCTGGCAACTTGAACAAGACGTCGTACGCTCAGAATACGAAGACATAGAGGAGATCGGCGAGTCCTGCCGCTTCAGAGATTGCTCGCACACTCATGAGCCGGGGTGCGCGGTGAAGGTAGCTGTACAACTTGGGGAACTGGACCGGGAGCGTTACGAACGTTATGTCAAGATCATGAAGGAGACAAGCAGCCGGTCGTAACCGGCTGCCTCCGACACAACCCACTACTGAAGCGGCACGACGATCTTGCTCATGTCGCTTCCGTCCTCCATGCTCATGAGGAACACCTCTAGGGAAGAGGCGTCTTCGCCCGCAAGGATCTCCGAGTCAACGCAGAACCCGAAGGCTCCCCAACCCATTCCGTAGGTGGCCGTCGCGTGACTCAGCATGATCTCGCTGTGGTCGGCGGCGAGCACGCGGAAGTTCACGTTGGCCTCAAACGCCGAAGCAGACCCAAGCACGAACAGATCCCCACCGTCCCAATCGAATCCCGGTCTAGGATGGCGCAGGAAGACCTTGTCACCCTTCACTTCCATCATCCGCGCTATGACCGTGGCCGCCTCAGACCTCTTCAGACCATTGGCGGGACCAAAACTGCCGTCAGGATACCCGTTGATTAGGCCGCGTTTGGCGGACTCGATGGCGGCGTCAAGGTACTGAGGTTGGATCACCGCTTCATCGGTGAACGTTATGGCCGGTAGGTCCGGCGCAAAGTCAAACCCGGGGTGCCCGGCCCTATAGACATCGGAAGCCTTGACCAGGATGTAGGCCATTTCGTCCCTTGGGATTACCTGATCCGGTCCGAAATTCACCCCGTAATCGGTCTCTTCTATGAGCCCCGCGCCCAAGGCCCTGCGGACATAAGGGCTTGCCCAGTGAGATGCCATATCCTCAAACGGAAGTTGCGCGGGCCCCTCGGGAGTCGCGCCAATAGCTTCGACCAGCATTTTCACAAATTCCGCTCTTGTTACCTGGTTCTCCGGCCGAAAAGTCGAATCCTCATATCCGGCGATGATATCCAAAGACTGAAGGATGAGGACAGCGCCTCCGGACCAGTGTTGCGCCACGTCATCCATTGGCCGGAATACCCCGTCCCAATTCGGTCCGATGGGGCCGGTCACGTCGACGTGTCCCGCAAGCGTTTCAACAGGTTGCCCATCGATCAAGATCTTCACGGCCGTGACGCCTTGGAAACTGCACACGGTGTTTGCTATGGCCATGATGACCGCAGCCTCTCCCCCCGAACCCACGTTCAGGCCCGTCTGCATCTCTTGGCTGAAGTCCACGGTGGCCACACCGTCTTGGACCGAGACGTCAAGCACTCCTGCGTCCCCGGGCAAGGCTACCATCGAGTGGCTGCCGGGCACTCCCGCGATGAGCGCGTTTAGGGCCGCCTCGATCGGCTCGTCCGTCAGTGGAACGATAAAATCAACAGGGTGCACGTAAGCCCCACTTTGAAGGTACATGGGGAAATAGACGGTGAAGCGCGTCCAGTCGGACTCGTTGGCGTGAACGGCGCCAATAGATACCATCTGTGACACAAGCAGAACAGCCGTGACGACCGTTGCCGCCAACCGCCGCGCGCCACGTGTCGCCGGTCTAGTGAGGGTCATTCGCTCTCTCTCCTTTTCTACTATGCACAAGTTGCATTCGCACATGCCCTTTGACTTTCTGTAAGGCGCGGAAGTTCCCGAATGCCTTAGCGACTGAACGGGCAGGATCAACGGCGCAGGGCGCACTCACTAGGAGTTGACGCATATGAGCCGGACTCTACTTGCTCTCTTGGGCAAGTATCTTATGACCCTCGTCTTCGCTTTTCTGACTATAGGCCTGATGGGGCAGAATTCAACGGGCACGATCTTGACGCTTGCGCTGATAGCCACCGCGGGTAACTACTTCATGGGAGACGCCTTGGTACTACCGGCTTTCGGAAGCGTTATTGCCGCCCTGGGGGATGGTCTCTTGGCTGCTGCCGTATTCTACATCGCTTCTGTTGCCCTCAGAACTCTGCGCGTCGATGTCAGAAGCCTTTTCTTCTTCGGTGCGCTTATCGCCGTCGGCGAGTATTTCTTCCACAGGTACTTGCTGTCGACCCCGGAAGTGGAACCGTAGGTCTACGGTCACCTCTCTGGCGCTCGCGTAAGAGTCCTTTCCAAGAACGCGACCAACCGCTCCATGGTCTCGCTCCCGACAGCGTGCTCCATCAGACACGCTTCCTTCTCGGCGGTATCGGTGCTGACACCCAAAACGCCGACTAGAAAAGTGCGCAACACTTGATGACGCCGCCTGACGGCGACCGCCCGATCTCTGCCTTCCGCAGTCAACGTGATGCGCCCGTACTTTTCCTGCATCACGTATCCATTGCTCTTCAGAAGACCGGCTGCTTCGCTGGCGCTTGCTTTGGTGACACCGAGTCTCGCGGCGAGATCTGTGACTCTCGCGGAGTTGGCGTCGCCGTCTTCAGAAAGAGCCAGAATGGCTTCAAGATAATCCTCTATAGATGAAGAAAGTGTCAATTCCGCCATGCTCCCTACTTCCACGGCACCCCCGATTGTCCTTCTCTGTTCTCAGAGCCTATTGCCAAGACTCCACTCCCATGCTGTATAATGTACTGAGATCGTGTTAGGGTTCCCTAACATAGAATATCCCATCCAAACCAAATATGTCGAATAGGATTGAGGGGATGCACGCCGCCCCTCGAAGAAGGTGCCTTCGATGCACAAGAACGGTCGGTTTTCCGTAGCGCTTGTAGGTCAGCCAAACGTGGGTAAAAGCGTCATCATGAATCTGCTAACGGGAGCGGGGGCCGTAGTCTCAAACTACCCGGGTACAACCGTGGAAGTTACCGAGGGCACTATGCGCCACGGTCGAGATCAGATCCGTTTGGTGGACGCGCCCGGCACCTACAGCCTACACTCCGACACTCCGGAACAGCGAGTTACCCAACGAGTTATCCTCGAGGATGAAGTGAACCTCATCCTCAACATAGTCGATGCCAGGAACCTCGCCCGCAATCTGTATCTCACTATGCAGCTTTTGGATCTCGAAGTTCCCATGATAGTCGTCATGAACCAGATGGACATGGCGGAAGAAGTGGGCATCGCCATCGACGTGCCCAAACTGTCCAAGTTACTGGGCGTCCCCGTGATCCCTATGGTGGCCTCGAAGGGCATAGGTCTTGCGGAGCTGCGCAGCGAGATAGTAGCGGCGCGAACTGCTGTGCTGGCGGCAAACGACGACAGTGCCAACGGGTCCCGCAAAGTGTCAGACTACCTCGGAAAACGTTTGAAGTTTACATCGGAGATCGAATCGGTCCTCGGAGTGCTACAATCCCGCATCGAGGAAATCGTAACTCCCGAGAATGGGAAACACGGTCATCACACGTCTCGCGCGCTGGCGATCCACCTTCTTGAGCATGACCGGCTCGACGAGGACCTTCTCGATGTCTACCCTGAGATTCGCCCGGTTGTCGAGAGATTACAACAGGAAGTGGCATCGGGACATCCACCTTGTTCCGGCTGCTTCCGTGGTTGTGCTTTCTGCCCGATGAGCGACGGCCACCCCGCCTCGCTCACGTGCCTTGAGCGCACGGCGGCATCACGTGATCTCGCCGAGAGTGTGGCCAAAGTGAAAGTTTCGGCAAAAGTGACGTCGGGGCTGCGCGTCCGACTGGAGCGGCTTCTCGATGCCCCCCTGACCGGTTTGCCTCTCCTCGCGCTTGTGCTTTACGTTTCCGTGATGGCGATAGGCTGGTTCATGGAGCATGCCGAAGAATGGGTTTCCGTCGGCATGATGCCCGTTTCGACGTGGTTTTCGGCATTGGCCGAAGGCAAGTCGGGGCTCTTGCGCGCTCTTTTTCTGGCAATCCCCGGAGGGATACTGCTTCCATTTGCCATAGTGATGCCGGCAATGATAGGTATCTACTCGGCAATGGCGTCACTCGAGGATAGCGGTCTTTTGCCCAGAATCGCCGTCATGATGGACAAGGTGATGTCGTTCTTTGGACTGCCGGGGCAGTCAACCATCCCGCTTTTGTTGGGCTTCGGGTGCAAAGCGCCTGCCATTTTGGGAACGCGTACCCTACCGGGCAAGCAACAAAGGTTTATCGTGTCGGCGCTGATGGCGATCACCGTGCCGTGCGCGGCCAGTTTGGGGATTATCACAGGGCTGGGGACGGCATTCGGGGCAAAACTGTCTGTTATCTACGCGTCAATGGCCGTCATGTTCGTCGTGTTGGGCGTAATCTTGGGCAAGACTTCCGCGGGAGTGGAACGCCACCTCATATTGGAGATACCGCCGCTGCGAGTTCCTGTCATGTCCAACGTTGTGGCGAAAACGTGGATGCGGCTGCAAGGCTTTTTCGGACACGTTTTGCCTCTGTTGGTGTTGACAAGTGTGGGCGTCCAGGTCGTCCTCGATTTGGGGCTTATGAGCGGGCTGGCGCGCCTCAACCCGTGGAGTCTGCGGTGGCTCGGAGTAAGCGGAGAATCCTTGGTCGGTGTGGCGATATCCGTGATCCAAAAATACATGGGACCGATGGTGCTAATGAACCTTCCACTCGGGGCCCGCGAGGCGACTATCGCCGGGGCAATGGTCGCGCTCTCCATGCCGTGTTTGCCCGTATCGGTCCTGATCGGGCGCGAGTTGGGCTGGGGCGCTTTGGTGAAGATCTTTGGGCTGGCTTTGACTGTGTCCCTTGCCATCGGAGCAACTTTGAACATACTGCTGCCGGTGTTCTAGTCGACAGTCGACGATGCCCGCGCGAGGGTCGGATTGGATTATTCGGAGGAGGCTCTTAGATGGCGCTCACA
>CAZMEF010000032.1:0-5481 GCA_964565305.1 uncultured Eubacteriales bacterium
GCTACCGCTTGTGGCGAAGGCTTATCCTGCCCCGACAAGATGGTGATAGGGTCTCCCGGCGCGGCGTGAATCAGGAAGAAATTGAGCAATATTGACACAATAACTATGAGAGCCCCGGTCGCGGCCCTCTTCCGAATATACCGGGCCAATGGCTACACTCCTGTTTTGTTGGGCCGTGAAGCCCAAAACCCTGAAAACTTTGAGATTTTTCGAACCAGCGCCTCACAGGCGGCTTGAGGTTCGCCCGCCGCAAGCCGTCATGACCTGCTGTCACGACCTATTGTCGATCCGGCTGAGGGCCTGTGGGCATGTCTGATTTGAGACTCTAGTACATTCGACGCGAAGGAGAAAAAGCCTTCTTCGTGATGAGGGAGTTAGTGCCATCTCCCGCAAGAAAAAGGTCTGCCGCCGCTCGAGTTTGCGCTGGCCTAGGGCATCGCTTCGAGTAACCTAATCAGTTCCCGCCAATCGGCTATATGAAGGTGCGGCGGGAGATGCGGCTCCGGCGGGGGCTTTGATGAACCTCCTTGTGGGCTTTGTGGTAGGCCTCGGGGAGACAGCGAACCTCCTTGTGGGCTTTGCGATGGGCCCTGCAGTGAAGGAGAGTCTTGGGGAGGGGCTTTAAGCTTCTCGTTGAGCGAGTTGACCAACGAATCATTCTCGTACCAGACTGGGAAAATCTCCACCGAGGAGGCTCCAACTATGTCAGCCTGGGGCGAATCTCCGCAATACCAGACGTCTTCGGCGCCGAGATCTGCCCTGCGGAGGGCCAGCTGGAACAACCACGGGCTGGGTTTGCGAAACATGTACTCGCTGGAGGCGATGACAAACTCCATGCCATGGCCCGGAAAGAGGCGGTCTAGACGAGACCGCAGAGCGTTTTCGGAGTAGCACAGATTGCTGATAATGGCTTTTCTGATCCCACGTTTACCGAGATACGCGAGCATTTCCGGCGCGTCTGGCATGACAACCCCGGGGGAAGCGCTGTCCCAGTAAATTTGCTCAATCTCTGAGAGCGGCACCTCGAACTCTATTTGAAGGTAGTCGTACATGAACCGCAGGAAATGCAAATTGTTTAGCTCGGCGCCCATCGCGCGAATCTCAGAGCAGAAGCCAAAGAACAGTTTGACCGAGAAGTCATTCACCTCTCTTGGCGTAAGATTCCGCGGGTTTGCGATGGCGTTGCGCATGACGGCTTCGGTGCCACGGATGCTGTCGAAGTCGGGCTCGGCGGCAAGGGTGTGGCCGAAGTCGAATATGATCATCTTGGGTTTGGCTTTGGGAAGAAAGGATGGCTGCACTTTGGAAGCGGAATCGGTCGTCGCTTCGGGTGCTGCCTTACTGGCCGCCGGCAAGGCGCGGGTCACCGCAGTCGTAGTCAACATGGTCGTCCTCCTTTTTCCGTTCGGGTTCAGGGAGCCGGCGGGCACGCTAGCGCTCATGACACTGGACGAGAGACGAGCGGCTTGACGTAGATGGCGCATGGATTGCCCGGATCCCACCCCGGGTATGGGTCTATTACCTCGCAAAGCAAGAAACCGTTTTTCTCATAGAGCCTCCTGGTGCGCTCGTAGGGCGCGTAATTCACTGATGGCGCGAGGGTCTTCACCGTGAGGAGCCTGATCCCTCTTGACGAAAGTTCTTGGGAAACGGTGTCAAGCATAAGAGTGCCGATTCCACGCCCCGCTAAGGAACCTTCAACTGCCATCCAAAGGATCTCCGCTACGAGTTGATCCTTCTTCCTGAGACACAGAAAGCCGGCAATGGTACTGGTGCTGAACACCTTTGCAACCAAAAGACGTGCTCCGACTCCCGCTAGCACACTTGATGATAGGTCGCGTCCCATACTTTCCAGACCGGTTTGATTGAAGTATCCTGGCAGACTTTTGGCAATCGCGAGGCATCTGGGTACGTCCGTCTGATTTCCGTTTGTGACTACCCATTCCATTGCCTTGATGTGTCTCCCTTCTGGCCGTGCCATCAGTCATCCGCCGTAGAGTGCGCGGCCATGGTGGTAAGGATTCGGTCATCGAGCAGGCGTAGGGTCCTCGGCCCGCCTGCGCTCATGATTGCATGGTTTGAGTTCTTGGCGGAGGGGGGCGGATCCTCTGAAGCCTGGCGATTGCCCGGGAAGTGGAAGCGTGTTGGTCACAGGGGATCAGAGTCGCTTTCTAGCGGCGGATATCCCAGTTTGGGCCTCAAAACCCTTCCTGTGTGACAAAGCAAGCCTGTCGGTCATTCCGGGCCGACGCCAACCCCCGCGTCGGTCATTTCGGGCCGACAGCACCCGCCTCGTCGGTCATTCCAGAGCGACGTCGGCTGTCGGTCATTTGGGGCCAACGCCGCCTTTGGCGCCAGTGGAGTACTTACCGGCAAGTTCCTTCATGTTGGAGGAAGAGATCTAAGAGGAGAAACGGAGAGATCAGCGCGTGATCAGGTACCAGGGGCGTGCGTAATCGCACAAGCCGATTATGTAACCGGGGTCTCCAGCTGTTTTGCCGGGGCATTCGGTTCCATCAACCCTGCCTCCGTCACCTCCCACACGCCCCTGGGTGAGTCGGACTTGAGCAGCCCTCCGCTTACCATCGCTTTTCGACACCACCTTGCGGAGTTTCGCCACCGCGGTTCGGTACGGTTTGACGCTGTTTTTTGGAGATCGCGTGGGGTGAATCGCGAGCGGAACTCCTTCTCAAGCTCCTCAAGAACATGTTCGGCTGGCGCGCTGCCGCCGCACGTTCTGAGGATCCTCAAGATCGGCTCGCGGTAGGCGCGTTGGGGGGTCAGCGCGGGCATCGCCGGGCCGGTACCGGGACTCATGGGGGCATCGGGGGAACTTTCGCTGCCTGATGTGTCAGTGCGGGCGACTTCGTCTTTGCCCTCGCCGCGTCGCCCGGTGCGCTCGATGGCATGTTCTACCGAGACATCTTCTGGCGACTTTCCCGACACGTCCCCTTGCAGGTTCTCAAACAGGCCTTCCGGTGGGAAATCAATCAACTCTCCCCAGTCGCCCTCCAAAGGCAACACGCGAGGCTCTGGCCCCATCACCATCACCTTGGCCCATGCATCGGAAGACTCTTTGATTAGCGCTTTGAGGTTTTCAAGCGATCTCAAACGCTCCATCAAGATAGCGGCCGCTCCATAGTCGCCCCGACCCAAAGCCTCGTGACCGCGCCTCTTGGCACTTAGGATTGCGGAATCTATCTCCAGTATCGCGTTCTTCCAGGCGTGCAACGGTCCATCCATTGCCTGCCGCCCCTTTCGCGCCCTCTGCTAGATGGGCGGAGTCCTTCGCCTAGAGCGAATGATCCATTTCACAACAAAAGACTCTCAGCGTGCGTGATTATTCTGGAATCAGGCCCCCGATCCCTTCTTTGGCCGCAAGGGCGCCCTCTTGGCAATGCTTCTTGCTGGGCCTCTTCGCAAGGCGATGGCGAGACTTGATTAGGACTCGGGCCGGAGATACCATGAGACGATGGCAAGGTGGACAGCCAGACGGAAAGGGCGACATCTGCACGTCGAAGGGGAGGGTGCTGCCTTGGCCCACAATCACGCCAGTGATGCGAGACATGCGACTCACGCGACTTACTCGGCCGGCCTGCGATTGGTTAAGCCGTGCGAGGAGTATCTCTACAGCTACCTGGAAGCTTGTAGGGAGTTTAGGGCGTTGCACAATAGAACGCTGGCTTTCGTACACGATCCTGACGCTTTTGACGACTGGAAGCATACCATATTCTCCAAATACGCAGATGCCGAGCGGGGGATAGGGCTTCGGGAAGGCTGGGTGCCGTCCACTACGTTTTGGTCCGTAGATGAATCAGGGTACGTAGGCACCGGCAGCATTCGTCACAGGCTCACAGCGGCCCTGGAGGTATTCGGCGGTCATATCGGGTATTCAATTCGCCCGGGCAGATGGAATCAGGGTTACGGGACCGCACAGCTGCGCCTTTTGTTGCGTGAAGCGCGCAAACTTGGGATCGACCCCGCTTTGATCACGTGCGATCTGAACAACCCGGCGTCGGCGCGGGTCATGCTCAAGAACGGGGGCACGCTCATCGACACGACGGAACGCGTGATCGAGGGAGAAAGGCGCATGATCTGCAGATATGAAGTGCCCACTTCAGGGTATTAGCCGCCATGGCGGACGGGGCCGGGCCGCGCGAGGAGGCGTCTCAATGAAGCTGACGACCGAGCGTCTAGAGATCAGGCCGTTCCAGCCCACGGATATCTCCGCGGCATTCGCCTACCTTTCGGATGCACAGGTTATGGAGTTCGTCGAGCCTCCATTTGACATGGCCAAGACTGTGGACTTCATTAGGGAAAACGGAATGGGGAACGCTCCCCGAGTGTACGCTCTTGTCGAAAAGGGGAATGGCGACCTCATTGGCCACGTCATTTTCCATCCCTTTGAGAGTGACTCGGTCTATGAGCTGGGGTGGATCCTTGGCCGGTCATCGTGGGGCAAAGGGTACGCCTTGGAGATAAGCAGAGCCCTCGTTCGGCACGGGTTCACCATCCTGCGACTTAGGCAGATCGTTGTTGAGACGGTCCCGGAGAACGTCAAGGCACGGAAGGTCATCGAAAAACTGGGCATGTGCAAGCAGGCCGCTTGTGATGGTTTGGACGTGTGGTTTCTCGACCATGACCAATCACAGGAAGTTCGGATCTGACCGCTACCCTAGCGGCTTCTTCATGAAGATTGCAACTTCATCGTCCAGCATAGCATTGTTGGTGTAATAGGATATATCGAGGCCGTCGACAACGAACCCTATTTTTCTGTAGAAGTCTATGGCCGGAGCGTTTGTGTTTTGAACCTCAAGTCCGATGATCCGAAATCCGTTCTGGCGGGCGATATCTTCGATTCCTTGCACCAGCAAGGTTCCGATTCCCAGACCGCGACAGGTCTCGTCAATGTGGATGTTCTCAAGCCATAGCGTCTTGTTCCAGGTCCGTGGACGCGTAACAGCGACGCCGACTAGCACGCCGCTTATGTAGGCACCCAACGACATGCCGAGTTTGACCGCCTCATTCTGATCCTCTACGAACTCATCTGGGCACGGCCAGACCTTGACGTAAGGCGACCTGAGTTGGACCTTTTCCAACGTGATTGAAACGCGGTCCGGATTCTCTGCTTTGCGGACTACATATTTGTGTTCTGAGGAGTATCCGTATCCCATCCGGGCGAAGAGGGCAGCGGATAGAGTCGGCTCTTGACCCGGGGTTTGACCCGGGGGCTGGGCCGGGGTTTGTGACCCTAGCAGTTTGATAACTACTCTGTCGGCATTCTTGCCACTAACCGGCAAATCCACAGACGATCCCCCCTGACTCCTTCTTGGTTTCTACCATTGCGTGTCCAACCCTGCCGGCGCGCGTCGGTCATTCCAGGCCAACACCCACTGCCGCGTCGGTCATATCGGACCGACGGCACCCCGCCTGTCGGTCATATCAGAGCGACAGCGGATGTCGGTCATTCCAGGCCAACAC
>CAZMEF010000032.1:5581-7463 GCA_964565305.1 uncultured Eubacteriales bacterium
CCGCCTGTCGGTCATATCAGAGCGACAGCGGATGTCGGTCATTCCAGGCCAACACCCACTACCGCGTCGGTCATATCGGGCCGACGGCACCCCGCCTGTCGGTCATATCAGAGCGACAGCGTGGGTGGCAGGGCAGTAGATGCAGTAGAGGCAGTAGAGGCGGCAGAGCGGCGAGGGCGGAAGGGCAACAGAAGCGGTGAGGGATTACGGGCAGCCGGGCAGCAGGGCAGTGCGATTCGCGCGGGCTGTGTGCCCTAGCCGCATATCTCGGATATCAGGCCGCCTAGCAGCGGGGAGGTGTCGACCTCTGTGTTGCCCAGAGCCGAGGCCACAATTCCCTGTCTTGGGAAGTATGATGTGAAGAAGTCCACCCCGAAGTCACCGCCTACGGCGTAAAACACAGTTTTGTTTCTCCGATCTTGGCGATAGACCCCGAGGCCGTAACTGCCGAATTCGTTACGCTTCACTTGAGGTTCGAGAAACGTTTGGAGCGCCTCTTTGGATAACAGCTTTTCGGACATAAGGACGCGCCAAAGGGAGTTCAGGTCCCCGGCACATGTGTACAGTCCGCCATCGGAACCACCCCGGACCGGCACTTTGAACACATTGGTTCGCCATTTTCCACTTTTCTCATCGTGCGTGTAACCGACCGCGGCGTTTTTGGGCAGGGAATCGGTCCGATAAAAACCTGTGTGACGAAGAGACGAAGGAGCGATAACCTTATCTTCTACATATTGCTGATAGGAAACGCCGGCGACCGCTTCTATGACGAGGCCCAGCAACACAAACCCGGCGTTTGAGTAGCCGAATCGCGCGCCGGGGTCAAACTTGGGCGGGAGAGGCGTAATCAGAGGCAAATAGTATTGAAGGTTTTCCCAAAGGTGAACAGGGTGTTGGTCATAGAGGGCGAGTAGCTGTGCCGTAGAGTTAGACGCTTCTTCATCAATGTAGTCGCCCACGCCGGACGTGTGTGTAAGCAGGTGAAACACTGTCACTCTCTTGTCGATTCGGCCGAGATCGTATGGCAGTAGGTCCCACACTTCGTCAGCAAGCGAAAGGTGTCCCTCATCCAGAAGCCTACAGGCAGCAATGCCGGTGAAGAGCTTCGTGCCCGAGGCGATGCCAAAGGACGTGTCGCTCCGGTTGGGCAGTTTTTCGCCTCGGTTGCGGAAACCGCTGACCCGTTCAAATAGCACTCCGTCCTGGCAAGTGACGGCGAATACGCCCGAAAAGGCGTCTTTGCCAGGCCATTTGTTCCAGATCCTCTCGATGTCCATAGCGGCTACCGCAGCAGCGGACCCGGTTCTTGCGCTATCCATTGCCGTCGTCCTTTCCCCCTGGTTCAGGGTGTTAGTTCGCAAACCCAACATGGCAAACGTGCAGATCCACATGGCAAACATGCACATCAAACACGGCAAGCGAGGAGCTTACTTGGGATCATGACGGCTTCCGGGTTCGTTGGCAATACGCCGCGTGCGAAAGATAAGTACTAGGGCGGTGACACGCACCGCCGGCGGTTCGGGCGGTTCGGGCGGTTCGAGCGGTTTCTGGACACGCAGGGGCTCATAGTGCTATAGATGGGAGTGGATGGCCGTAAGCACGCGTTGAAGCGCATGCGTAGGTACCGGAGGCACGTAAGGAGCAGATGCGGAAATACGGAAGGTACATAGGCGCCAGCCAAGCTCGTACCACTGAACCAAAGGAGTGACGGTTTCCCCTCAATGGACAAAACTGACGCATCCAAAGCACTGGAGAGGCTCGGGCAACCCGAGCACAGCTACATTAAACACGTGATCGCCGTCATGAGCGGCAAAGGTGGGGTGGGGAAGTCCTCGATCGCCGCCCTGATCGCCGCCCACCTGGCAAGGTCCGGATTCAAAGT
>CAZMEF010000032.1:7473-12026 GCA_964565305.1 uncultured Eubacteriales bacterium
GGCGTTCTTGATGCCGACGCTACGGGCCCGAGCATCCCCAAGCTTTTCGGGCTTCACGGCAGCCCTGCTGTGGTAGGTGAACAGATGCTCCCGGCAGTCAGCAAGACAGGCGTCCGGGTGATCTCTGTGAACTTGCTGCTTGAGCGCGAAGACGATCCTGTGATCTGGCGTGGGCCCCTCATTGCCGGGGCCGTGAAGCAGTTCTGGACCGATGTCCTTTGGGATGAACTGGACTACATGGTCGTGGATCTTCCCCCCGGGACGGGCGACGTCCCGTTGACCGTTCTTCAATCACTTCCGGTGGACGACGTTGTCATAGTCACTTCACCCCAGGACCTGTCGAGGATGGTCGTGAAGAAAGCGGTCAACATGGTGGGCATGATGAATGTCCCTGTATTGGGTATAGTTCAGAACATGGCGTGGATAGCCTGCCCTCACTGCGGCGAGAAGATCGAACCGTTCGGGAATGTGTCCGACCAGGAGATCAAAGAAGGATTACGGGCCGAGTCGCTCGGGACGCTCCCCATAGATCCGAGGATCTCGGAGCTTGGGGACAAGGGGCTAATTGAGGACTACCGGTCCGATGAATGGCTTGCCATCGCGAAGCGCCTAGAACAGAAACTGCGGGACGCAGGGTAAACCGCGCGTCCCGCGAAGTGCTTTCCGATGCCGGAGACGGGCTACCATCCGGGTGATTCCGGGTCATCTCCGCATGTTGCCGAAGCTACTCCCTTTGAATGGGGACATCCTTTGATTCGCTGTCGCCTCTCCTAGCCTTGGGGACGGTTACTCGCAACACGCCGTCCCTGTACTTGGCTAGGGCTTCTCCGGCCATGACTTCGGTGGGAAACCCGACAGTACGAGAAAACCGGCCGAACCCTCTTTCTCTGAGGTAGTATCCTTCGCCCTTTTCCTCCCTTTGGTCATCGGTCTTACCTACCATCGTAAGGGATTGAGGTGAAACCTTGATCGAAATGCTGCTTGGATCGTAACCCGGCACGTCGGCTTCCACTATAACCTCTTCGTTCGTCTCGTAGAGGTCAACAGTGGGCTCGGAGAATTTGCCGACCGACCGGTGCCGTCCCCCGGGCCAGCCGCCCCAAAGGTTCCAGTCCAAAAAGTCGGCCATTGGGCCGCGACCTTTGCTCCACGGGTTCCAGGATGGACTGATGCCGCCATCTTCTCTGTTCATATTATCCCCCCGGACATAGTGGTTTCCCGTCCGGGGGCCGCGTTATCCGTCACGGTGTAGGGGGACACACTTGCTTTTTAGTGTTAGAATAGTTTTGGCGTCAGGTGAAGTATAGAGAGTATTGTAAGGATGTATATTAGTTAGTGTAACTTTTTGTTTTTGTTGGTGGTTAATTTGATGATGGGGTAGATCACGAAGCCCGCTGCGATCCCGTCGCTGATTGAGTACGTGAACGGCATCATGGTGATGGTGATGAACGCGGGCAAAGCGTCGGAGAAATCGGTCCAGTCGATATCCTTGACAGGGAGCATCATGAGCACTCCGACTATGATCAGAGCCGGTGCGGTCGCTTGGGTAGGAATCATGCCCGCAAGCGGCGCGAATATCAAGGAGACAAGAAACAGGATTCCGACAACCACGGCGGTCAGACCGGTGCGGCCGCCTTCGGCGATCCCCGCGCTTGATTCTACATAGGTGGTTACCGTGCTGGTCCCGAGAGCGGCGCCCAAGCAGGTCCCAATGGCGTCGGCCGTCATGGCTTCCTTGATCTTAGGAAGTTGGCCGTTCTTGTCGAGCATGTTGGCTCGCGATGCGGTTCCCATCAAGGTGCCTACGGTGTCGAACACGTCGACGAACCAGAACGAAAAAATAGTGAGAAAGCCCAGACCGAGAGCGCCCTTGAGGTCCATCTTTAGGAATATGGGAGCCAAGGACTCGGGCTTGCCGATGATGCTGCCTGTGATCTGCGTCACGCCCATGGGTATACCGATGAGGGTAGTGATGAGTATGCCGATGAGCATGGAGCCGCGAACTTTGAGAGACATCAATATGCCGATCACGATGAGGCCGATTATGGCGAGTAGCGGACCCTTGTCGGTTAGGTTGCCCCGGGTGATGAGCGTTGCGGGGCTCGCCTGGATGAGGCCCGCGTTTGCTGCGCCGATTAAGGCTATAAAAAGACCGATCCCAACGCCGACGGCCCGCTTCAACGTCTGGGGAATCGCGGCGTCGATCACGTTGATGGCACCAACGAGGCTCAGGACAAGGAACACAACGCCTTCTAGGAATACTACGCCGAGGGCGGCTTGCCAGCCCGCTTTCGCCGCCACCGTGAACGCGAAGAAAGCGTTCAAACCCATGCCGCTGGCGAGCGCGTAGGGGTAGTTGGCCAGGAATCCGGCCAATATCGTGGTCAGGCCTGCGGCAACCACTGTAGCAGTCATCACCGGGCCAAAAGGCATGCCGGCGGCGGACAGGATGTCCGGGTTCACGAAGATTATGTACGCCATAGTCATGAAGGTGGTGACGCCCGCTATTATCTCGGTTCGTACGTCAGTGCGGTTTTCTTTTAGTTTGAATATCTTCTCCAGCAAGTTCATACCTCCCTAGAGATTCCTTCTTCCGCAGAGAAAGCCTTGCGACTTGTAGTCTCTGCTCCCTCCCCCCATCTAAACGTTTTGGAGCCTGTCCTCGCCCCTGCGAATAGACTACTACTTTTGCCGTTGATTTGCTAGACATGATTTAAAGTGACAAACAATTCACTTTGCGTGACGGGAGGGCTCAGGTTTCTATAAGGTTTCCCAAACAGCATGGGTCTTGTCCAGAAGGATTGTTAGGTAGCACTCGACGAATCCAAAATACGCCAACTCTAGAGCGAGATAGTGTGTGGCGCATGGCTGTGAGGGATGGAGGTTCCGACGGAGTTGTTTCGCCAAGATCGCGCGAAAGACGGTGTCGAATATGAGAGAGAGAGAAATTGTCGACATTTTGTTTCACCGATGCCCTATGCGTATGGCTCTGGTTACTGTTCCGGAGTTTCGCTATGTCATGGCAAACGAAGCGGAGGACTCCTTCTGCAAATCCATTGGAGCAGCTCAGTTCATAGGTATGAGGTGCTCGGATGTATGGAATGGGAGAGTTTCCCCCAAATTCCTGGACTCTTTGCGTGAGGTCCTCGCCACCGGAGAACCCCGCGAGGTAGTGGACGAACCGTTCGAAACTATGACAGACGGGCAGCCGGACATCGCGTACATGTCATTCGGCTATTACCCCGTTAGGGACGAGTCCGGCGCCATCGAGAGCATATTTTGGGTGGGCGAGGATACCACGCGAGAAGTGACTGGAGCGCGGAAGCGGCAGGCAGAGATCGACGTTCTGCGGGAAGAGGCCCGACAACTTGCGGCCGAATGGGACGCTTTGATCCGGGCAAGCGCCCATCCCATCTATCTGACTGACGACGAGGGCCGCCTCGTGGAGGCGAACCCTGCCACTTTCGTGTTACTGGACTGGGAGAACATGAGTGTGGAAGAGGCCTCGGCAACCCCGATGCCTTCTATGACGAACCCCGACGGTTCGAGGATTCCGCCGGAAGACCGTCCTACGGCGAGGGCTCTGCGTGGGGAGTCTGTCCTGAATTTCCAGTACAAGCTTGCGACAATAAAGGGTCGGGAGCGATTCTTGCTTCAAAACTCTGTTGCGATAGATACTCCTCGGGGTAAAAGAGTCTTGTCCATCGTGACCGATATTACCGAACTGAAGCGCCTTGAGCGACTCAAGGATGAGTTCATGCTCGTGGTCGGGCACGAACTCAAGAACCCTCTTCAAGTAATTGTGAGTCGGCTTTGTCTTCTACGGATAAAGTTAGGGGATGAAATCCAGAAGTTCGGTCCCGACTTGGAGTCGCTTTTGGCGCAAACCCGCCTTCTCTCCACGCTAGTCGAAGATCTTCTGACAGCCTACCGGGTTGGAAACGGAAGGCTTACCATATCCCCCACAACTGTCGACTTCGGCGAGATCGTGGACGGAATCCTAAGAACCGCCAAGGGGTGGACCCAACATGAGTGGTCGAGCCTTTTGCCCAAAGGAAAAGTGAATGTAATTGCCGATCCGCAGCGATTGACCCAAGCTATTATGAATCTTGTGGACAACGCCAGGAAATACACGCCGCCTGGGAAGCGCATACACATGGATTTGTCTCATGACGATACTGAAGCCCGCCTAAGGATCGAAGATGAGGGAGTGGGAATCCCGACTGAGGACCTCGATAAGGTCTTCGACGGGTTCTACAGGTCAACGCAAGTGGTCAGGCAACCTCATGCGGGAATGGGTCTCGGCCTTAACATAAGCAGAAACCTAGTGAAGCGCATGGGAGGGGAGCTTTGGGCCGAGAACCGGCGGGGTGGCGGAACTGTGATGAGCCTCAAGATGCCGCTTGCGAAGTAGGAGACCCGGCGGGACCGGGATTGTCTAGAAGGAGGGGCGTTCTTACATGTCGTCAAACGTTGAAGCCCGGGCCCTATCGCTAATAGGAGGCTGTTGCCGAAAGATCGACGATAATAGGTTTTTAAGCTAAGATCTTGAT
>CAZMEF010000033.1:0-10930 GCA_964565305.1 uncultured Eubacteriales bacterium
TACGGCTAGGGTATCCAGTTTGTCCGCGAGAGCGACGACCGAAGGCACGTCACCCTCTGGAAGATCGTCTTTGGCGCCTCGCGGAAAGTAGTGCTGGCTCAAAGCAGAACCGATCATGGGATCCAATCCTTCGTCCGCGGCGTAGATCCCACCCATGACCCCCTGGAGTTCAGGAAACTCTCGTACCAGCGACGTGGCGAGATCGCATTTGCAGAGTCTCGCCGCCTCAGTCGCCAGTTCTGTCTCGCGTAGCGATAGCCCCAATTTGGAGGATAGGTCGCCCGCGATTTGGGCAAGTCGCAGAGCCTTGTCGTACACGGTGCCCGCATCCCGCAAGAACCTTATGCCCTTCAGGTCTTCGAGCCTGTCCTCAAGGGCGGTCTTCCTATCCTGCTCGTAGAAGAATTCGGCGTCAGAGAGGCGGGAGCGCAAGACCCATTCGTTGCCTTTTCTTACCGTATCGATCTCCTCTTCGGCATCGCCGTCCCGCACGCCCACAAACCGCGAAAGGATCTCGCCACCGGCACTCTCCACCGGAAAATAGCGCTGGTGGTGGCGCATAGCGGTGACAAGCACTTGGTCGGGCAAGGCCAGGTACTTCTCGTCAAAAGACCCCAAAAAGGCAGACGGGTGCTCGGTGAGGTGGGTTACCTCAGACAGGAGCTCATCATCCAGAACCGGCGTACCGCCCGCAGCCTGCGCGACGGAACGGGCGCCTTGGACGATGCTTTCCCTACGCGCCGCTTGATCTACAATTACGTGGCACTTTTCCATGGCGTCGAAGTATCCTGATGCTTCCAAGATCTCAGCCGGCCCGGGATGGAGCGTTCTGTGCCCAAAAGTCGCCTTGCCCGCCGGCCTGCCCGCTATTTCCAACGGGACCACATCGGCCCCGAACAGGCAGACGATCCACCGGATGGCCCGGTACCACTTCCAGTCCCGCTCACCCCATCTGAGAGGATGCGGGCACTCCATGCCCATGACGACATCGGGCATAATGTCTTTTAGGATGTCCGTGGCCGGGCGGCCAAGTTCGCGCCTGACCCCATACATGTACTCCCCCGCCCCATCGCTCTCGACGGTCAGCGCGGAAGGGTCAGAACCGACAGAGCGGGCAAATCCCAGTAAGGCTTTAGTAGGCTGTCCGTCCGGTCCGAACGCGACCGCCCTTGACGGCCCGCGAACTTTCTGGACCTTGTCCCCACCAGTTTCCTCGACCTCGGATACAAAGAGCGCGAGACGACGCGGGGTACCGAAGACGGACAGCTTTCCATAGGAAAGGTTCCTATCTCGAAGCGCGGCCGTTGCCCTGGATTCCAACTGCTCGAAGGCAAGCGGCAAGTATCGCGCCGGTATCTCGTCAGAACCGACTTCAAGGAGGAAGTCCCTAGGCATCCGCCTTCGCCTCCGTTTCGACGCCGCGCGGGCGGGATGCTACGTACGCCTTGGCGCATTCTCTGGTTATCGCTCGCACTCGGGCGATATGTGTTTGACGGTCGGCGACCGAGAGGACGCCGCGGGCGTCAAGCATGTTGAAGAGGTGAGAGCATCTCAGGGCGTTGTCGTACGCTGGGTAGAAGAGTCCCAGTTCCAAAGCTTTTTTTGCTTCACTTTCGTGAGAATCAAACTCCTGCCGGAGCATGTCGACGGAAGCCACCTCAAACCCGTACTTCGAGTTCTGCCTCTCCTGCTCCAAGAACAGGTCACGGTAGCGAAGATTCGGCGCGACCCGCACATCCCACGCGCTATCCAGCCCCTGTATGTAAGATGCGATGCGCTCCAAACCGTAGGTGATCTCCACCGATATCGGCCTGACCTCCAATCCTCCCACCTCCTGAAAGAAGGTGAATTGGGTGATCTCATTGCCGTCAAGCCAGACCTCCCAGCCGAGGCCGGATGCGCCCAAGGTCGGCGCTTCCCAGTTATCTTCGACGAACCGGATGTCGTGATCCCCTCGCCTGATCCCAAGAGCCTCGAGCGAGCCTATGTACATCTCCACCACCATCTCGGGCGGCGGTTTCATGATCACCTGAAACTGATAGTAATAGCCCATGCGATACGGATTGTCGCCGTAGCGAGCATCGGCGGGCCTTCTGCACGGTTCGACATACGCCATGTTCCACGGCTCAGGCCCTAGTACCCTGAAAAAAGTGAAAGGGTTCATTGTGCCGGCGCCCTTTTCCATGTCGTAAGGCTGGCCAATATGACACCCTTTTGAGGCCCAAAAATCCTGAAGTCTTCTGATGACATCGCCAAAATCGAGAGGTTCCGCCACGGCAATGACCCCTTCCAGTGTTGCGGCGCGCGAGGAGAGCGTTCGCATCTACTGCCTTTTCTCTACCGTCAACACCATATCCTGCATCATCCCGTCCCCGAACGGGGATCCGCCAATATACTATCCACAAGAGACGCGGATTTGAGCCTCTTGCCCAGGGCGTGAGCGACGCACCTGGCCACC
The DNA here is from genome assembly GCA_964565305.1 of uncultured Eubacteriales bacterium. Lineage (GTDB taxonomy): Bacteria > Bacillota > Sulfobacillia > Fermentithermobacillales > Fermentithermobacillaceae > DULO01. The sequence continues at coordinate 2,459 of CAZMEF010000033.1, forward strand.
ACCAAATCGACCTCCTCGCGGACCTGCCCTCTTGCGGTGAGGTTCGGGCACGAGTAGGTCGCTTCGGACAAGATTGAAAGTGTGCGCAGGGTCCCTGCCGTGACCTCGCTCGATGACGTCTCGTCGGGCCCGGTTTCCCCCTCGGCAAAGCTGGGCAACAAGCCGGCGCGCAGAAGCAATCCTATCTCAGCCCAACGTACGACGACCCAGGGGTCAGGACGCTTCTCCAGGCAGTCCAGCACCGCGGAGAAAAAACGGAAAAGTTCCACGTCAGACTCTCTTTCCGACGCCAGTTCTGTGACCAACTCCGAAAGATACGCGGCGGAAACAGCTTTAGGGTAATCTGACAAAATCCCCGCTCGTGACGTATTGATCGAAACTTGCGTTACCCTGTCAAGAGATTTTCCCCGGTAGATTTGGAAAATAGCAGATGTGTACGGCTGCGTCACCGCAGAAAGCTTGCTGGTGGCTTTTCGCGCGCCTTTCACCGCCGCTCTGACCAGACCTTCTTCTGGCGTCAGCAGGGTGATCACTTTGTCGTTCTCGCCCAACTGCCTTTGAGATAGCACGGTCCCCAAGGTCTGATAGAGCACGGGCCTACCTCCTACCTCGGGCCGTCTTGCGCGCTCCAAGCGCGAGCCCGGCCAGAGCGGGCGCGACTACGAGAACGGAGTATACGACGAAGTAACCCAGCCTATCAGACCAAAACGAGCGAAGACGCGACGCAAGATCAAAAACCGCGGGGTAGAACGCGATGAGGCCGATAAGTACCGCAAAAGCCGACGCGACCAAAACGCCGCCTGCCGCGACATCTTTTGTGGTTTTGGCTACGTTGCTTAGGTCCGGTTCCATTAGGTCCGTGAGGGATTCGGTAACCGTGTTTACCACTTCCGCGACCAGGACGGCGGCTATGGCCAACGTCACCATCAAAAGTTCGAACCTGTCCACCCCGAGAACAAGACACAGAGCCCCGACAGACGACGCGAAGAGCACGTGAAGCCGCATATTCCGCTGGGTCTTGTACACATGCACAAGGCCGGCCCATGCCTGCGCGAAACTGCGCCGGACAGCGCCCAAGGTGGCGATCAGATCATTTGAAGGGCCCGCAGGATTCTGTCCTGATGCTCCCACATGAACGCCTCTTTCTCGGGCTCGTCGTGATCAAACCCTAAGAGATGAAGGACTCCGTGAACTAGAAGGAGGGCTATTTCCTGGTCTTCCGTCTTTCCGGCCGAAGACGCTTGCCGACCGGCGGTCTCTAGAGAAATCACCACGTCTCCGAGCATCTCGGGAAGCCCCGGAACCACGACCCGGTCGACTTCGCTATCAGGATCGGAAAGGGCGAACGACAATACATCTGTCGGTCCTTCCACGCCCCTGTATTGAAGGTTGAGGTCCGAGATGAAGGCATCTTCTGTGAAGAGGACGGATACTTCGCACGCCCCGGGCTCGCGGCCCCGGTCTCTAAGAGTGGCCTCGATAACCCGGTCCGCAAGCGATCTAAGCTGGGCGCGGCGCCTGACTGAAACGCCTGAACTGACCGCAGTATCGACTTGAACGCTCACCCTTGGACACCTTCGTCCCCATCTGCGGGCTTCGGCGTCACTTTGTCCGGATACTCGATGCGAGAGTGGAAGATTCCGGCCAACACTTTGGTGAAAGTGTTGGCGATAGTGTCGAGTTCCTTCAGGGTCAGGTCCGACCGGTCCAGCTGGCCATCTTGAAGCCTCTCCTGGATGATCTTCCTGACCATCGATTCTATCCTCGCCGGTGTCGGTTTAGAGATGGATCTTACGGCCGCTTCGATGCTGTCTGCCAACATAACTATGGCGGTTTCCTTCGAGCCCGGCCGTGGCCCCTCGTAACGAAAGTCTATCTCTTCGGGTCCCCTGCCGTCTCTGGTCTCGGATTCAGACGCTTTGGCGTAGAAGTAAGCCGCCAGGGTTGTCCCGTGATGCTCCCCGATGAATTGGCGCACGATCGCCGGAACCTTATGCTCTTCTGCGAGCTCCAGCCCGTCACGAACGTGGGATGTCACAACCGTGGCAGACAATGACGGGCTCATCTTGTCGTGAGGGTTGTCCGCGCCAAAGCTTTGGTTTTCCGCGAAGAAATAGGGCCGCTTCAACTTTCCGATATCGTGGAAGTAAGCCCCGACGCGCGCTAGGAGGCTGTCCGCCCCGATGGCCACGGCCGCTGCCTCGGATAGATTGCCAACCATGATGCTGTGGTGATACGTGCCGGGGGCCTCCAGCAAGAGCCGGCGAAGAAGCGGGTGATCAGGGTTGGAGATTTCGAGAAGTCTCACCGGCGTGATTATGCCAAACAGCAGCTCCAATAGGGGAAGCGAACCGAGCGCGAGCACCGCCGAGACGATCCCGTTTCCGGCGACGAACAAGAGGTCCCTGGGCGACGTGGCGTCACTCATCGGTATCGCCCCTGTAAGGCCCATGCATACATACATCATCGCGTTGATGCCCGCCACGACGAGGCCGGACTTCACTATTTCTGTGCGGTTCCAGTCGGCCCGCAACACGAGAGACGCCGCAAGTCCACCAACGAGCGAAAGCACCATATACTTGATCTCAAAGCCCGTCACCGCTCCCGTCACGAAAGTGATGCAGACGGCGTAAATGATGCCGAGCCTGCGCTCGATTAAAGTGGCGGCCAGCATGACCCCGGCGGCCGTAGGCGCCAGCAGGCCGGACAGGCCGGAAAATAGCTTCACGGCGAGTACGCCTAGGATCATCGTTGTGGCGACAAGCGGCAGTTTCCCCGACGAAACAACGTCTGCTTGATAGATATGCAGATAATAGCCGAGGAAAAAAGCGATCATGAGGGCGATGACGAACGAACCCGCCAGCGCCGTGTACCTGACTCCCCCGCCCATCATGCCGAGGTCTTGAAGGATCTCTATCTGATCTTCGGTGACTATATCGCCTTCGCGGACGATGAACTGCCCGCGCCGTATGCGGACGGGCTCGACAGAGGCCACCGCTTCCTTTATCCTGCGCTCCGTCTCTTCCTGGTTAAAAAGGTGATTGGCTTTGAGGCTTTTTCGGATCACAGATGCCAGGTATTGGCCTAACTCCAGGGGGATCTCCTTGTCCGAGGTAAGGGCGTCGGAAATCGCGTCCTTTGCCGATGCGAGGTTTTCCTGCTTCAATCCGGCCGACAAAACGCTATCGACCAAAGATCTCATCTGACTCGAAGCGGTTTCAAGCGTCGTGTGGGACGCGGCCGCGACGGCCATCACAACTGTGTCAGGCAAATCTTCCTCTGCGTAAGGGCGGAGAAGCGAGAGAACCTGCTGAGTCGACATGGCGGAGTTTACGACAGAGGACGCGCTATCGAAAAGGCTTTGGATCATGGATTTTAGGTCGGCAAGCACTTTGGGATCGGTTTCCCACACTTTCGGAGTGTTGGCCGCCCGTTCGGTCTTTAGACGCTCCGTCGCGGCGACATCTATAACTTCCTGGGGCGCCTTCACGTCCACATCGGAAACTTCTCCGGCGCGGAGTCCGATCTGAGTGGGCATCTGCGAAACGAAAATCACCCCGAACACAACGAGAAAAGCGCAAAGGCCCCAAAGTATGGCGCCGCCTTGCCGCAGGATCTTAGCCCAGTACTCGCGAGTAGAAGTGATGCCGGAGTTCTCGGCTTTGGAACGACCCTTTTTTCTCGTGCCGGGGCGATCGTTTGACATCACTGTTTGGCCTTTCCCTCTTTCCATGCCATTTCGTCGAATTTGTCGTAGGCGCGTACTATCCTCGAGACCAGCTGGTGTCTCACCACGTCCCGGTCCGAAAGATATACGAAGCCGATGCCCGGAACATCTCTCAAAATGACCCTCACTTGGTCCAGCCCGGAATACGTGCCTTTGGGAAGGTCGATCTGAGTGATGTCGCCCGTGACCACTGCCTTGGAGTTAAGCCCCATCCTGGTGAGGAACATCTTCATCTGCTCCGGAGTCGTGTTCTGCGCCTCATCCAGAATGACATAAGCGGACTCAAGTGTGCGCCCCCTCATGTACGCTAAAGGAGCGACCTCGATTAGCCCTTTTTCCAAGTACTTTTGAAACGTCTCGATGCCAATAATATCAAATAGAGCGTCATAAAGGGGTCTTAGATACGGGTTGACCTTTTCTTGGATGTCCCCCGGCAAGAACCCCAGCCTTTCGCCGGCTTCAACGGCAGGCCTCGTCAGGATTATGCGATCTACCTCTTTTTTCTTGAAGGCGGCAATGGCCGTGGCGACCGCGATGTACGTTTTTCCCGTTCCTGCGGGACCGATGCCAAAAACGAGCGCGTTTTCTTTTATGGCCTTCACATATTGCTTCTGCCCTTCAGTCCTGGGACCGATGGGCCTGCCCCGGGAATTTACGATGATATACTCCCCCGGGTCCGAGAGCGAGTTCCCTTCCTTCGCGGAACGCACCGCGTAACGGACATCGTGAGGCGTAACCTTCTGCCCCGATTTGGCCTGGAAAATGAGGTGATCCAGTACGGCCTTTGCCGATCGAAGTTCTTCTTCTCCACCCGACACTATCAGATCCTTGCCGCGCGCGACTATCCTTACGTCCAAAGAATCTTCAAGGAGGGCAAGGTTTTCGTCGTAGGCCCCAAAGAGCCGGAACATTTCCCCGTTGTCGGTGATTTCGAAAGCGATCTGCGTTACCTGTGGCGCCAATTCACTTAAGGACCTCCGTGTCATCATTTGGCCAGGCCCGTATCATCCCTATATCCTCGATGGTTACGGCCACGGCCCGGATGCATACGGTCTGCCCATCGGTTGGCAAGGCTTCACAACTCAAGTCTATCAATTTCGACGAAGAAGGCAACCGTCGGCCGATGGTTTCCTTTGCCTGTGAGGTGGCCAGACGCACTGCCTCCTCAGCGGTGAGGGACGTCTCTGTCCAAGCGATCTCGTAAAACACCCTGGTGAAAGCCTCCACCTTCCCGTCACCGCTTCTCCAAAGCGGATAGTCTTCCACCTCAAACCACTGGAATACGTTTTTTCGCCCGAGAACCCTGAACTCTTGCGCCCCGTACCTGATGACAGTGGTATCGACCTTGTTGCCGGTCCTTAACGGCAGCATCCTATTAAGCAACACTTCGGAGCGGGCTTCGTAACTGGTCATGGCGGTCACGGTGCCGCGCGCCCCCTGTCCCGCGGGGTCCTGCGTGGGGCGTATTCCCAGTATCAAGATGTCCCCTGCTTTCACGGTCTGCCCAGGCGTCACGTTGGGCGTCCCGGATAGCACGAGGACTGATTCGACGACTCCGTCTTTGGCAGCCACGATATCTCCTTTGGCCTCTGCCTGGTACGTCGTTTTTTCGACTATCTCTATGATGGCGAGGGTCCCTTGATAATGTACGTAGACCCAAGAAAGGTCCGGTATGGTTTCTTGTATCGCATTTTCCACATCTTTGGGGTCCAGGCCGGAGCGCCTCCTTCCCTCGTACAGCCCTGCGGACCTGGCCACGGAGAGAACGTCGCCCGGCTCGACCCTGTCCGCCCCGTCCACCCTGATGGCCCAAATTGAACCCGCGAGGTAGACCATCACGGCGATAAAAGCCACTGATGCCCAAAGGAGCAGCGGTCGCCGCTTCACTTTTCCGATCAGAAACGGCAATCCGACCCGGCGGATGATTTTGGGGACGCACCGCGCCCTTCGCGCTAGCGGCCTGATCTCGCGGTATTTAGTCAGGGACGTCGCAAAGGTGGCTACGAGCCCCTCCTCAGACCGCATTATGGAGAAATCCCAGACAGGAAACCCGTTTTGGAGGCAAAGGTTCACAAGACGTTCAGGGTTTTTGCCCTGGACGCTCACAACCACGTATCCGTTTACCGCCTCGCGAAGGCGCTTCAGTGTCATCTCCCTTACGTCTCCATGTTGACCGACGTGATGAGCCCGCGAATGACGATGTCTTCTTTGCTGATCTCTTCTATCTCAAGAGCGCTTCCCGCGATCGCGATTTGGCCCTTGCCGACGCCGATGACTATGCGGTCTCCCGAACACAAAACGATCCCCCTGTGGTTTTGGATGAGAACACCCAGGTGGCCGTGGATAACAACTCGAGGCAAGTCCAAACTTACGTCTACCGGCAATTCGAGCAGTTCAGACAGGTTTTGTATAAGCTTCTTGCGCAAAGCGATCCCCCCGACGGCGCCATGGACAGCCGGTGGACACGCTCAATAGCGCGCAGGTAAGCCGTCCCTCTGGCCGTCCTACGAGAAGTCTATGAAACGAGGTCCGGGTAATTGTCACCGGGATCGACGATGAAGAGAAGATGAAGAGAGGACAAGGAGGGGAACCCATCGGATTCCCCTCCACTTTTGTGCGGTCTAGCGCACCCGCCTCTTCCTTTGGCGGGCGGCCTCTGATTTCTTCTTCCTTTTTACGCTCGGGCTCTCATAGTGCTCGTGCTTGCGCACATCGCGCAAAACACCGGAACGCTGGCATTCTCTCTTAAAGCGGCGCAGGGCACTGTCGAAGTTCTCGTCTTTTCCGACTCTTATCTCTGGCAAGTCTGACTCCCTCCCTCCGCCGCGGGCGTTTCCCCACTCCCAAACACAACACTAGGGATTGTATAATACCTGCCCAATCCGGTCAATCGCCACCAGAAAGTCCGCTCTATCAATCCGAATCCCTCACCAAGACTTCCTTCCATGAAGCTACTTGATGGTGAAGTGCCAGCTCCACCAACGTCTTGACCAGATCCGGAAAGGAAAGGCCCGAAGCTTCCCACAGCTTGGGGTACATGCTTATAGATGTGAATCCCGGGATCGTGTTAAGTTCGTTCACCAGGACCTCTCCGCTGACCAGGTCGACGAAGAAGTCCACCCTTGCCATGCCTTTGCATCCGATGGCTTTGTAGGCCGAAACTGCGATTTCTCGGACTTCCTGCTCCAGATCCGGGCCCAAAGGTGCGGGGATCTGGAGTTCGGTATCGCCCGTAATGTACTTTGCCTGGTAATCGTAGAACTCTCGCCGCGGTAAGATCCGGCCGGGCACAGACGCGACAGGCTCGTCGTTCCCGAGCACGCTGCATTCTACTTCCATCAAACCTTCTTGCGAGGGCTCGATGAGAGCCTTGACATCGTACAAGAAAGCCAAATCAAGCGCTGCCGACAGTGACTCTAGCGCCTTCACCTTTGTCACGCCTAGGCTTGAACCTGAAGCCGAAGGTTTCACGAACACGGGAAGACGGACGATGCCGGACAGCCGGGCCATCACTTCGTCCGGCTTGGTCTGCCACTCGAAGCGTTCAACGCACAAAGCGGGCACGCAAGGTATCCTATGGGTCGCCAATATGTGTTTGGTCGTGTCTTTGTCCATACAAACCGCAGACGCTAAGACAGGAGCTCCGACATACGGGATCCCCGACAGTTCGAGAAATCCTTGGATGCTGCCATCTTCGCCGTAAGTTCCGTGAAGAACCGGAAAGACGACATCGAGGTCCACGCGTCGTGACGCGCACGGGACCGGTGCCGGCCGGGCGGAAGCGGAAGAGGAGGATACCGGTAAGACGGATTCCACGAGAAACAGGCCTTTTTCAGCCGGGTCAGGCAGCATGAAACACTCCTCGCCGGAACCTGCGGTAACTTCGGGTGAACCGGACAGAAAGAAACCGGCGCAATCGCCGAGGTTCACCCATCTGCCCTGACGGGTGATGCCCACCCCGACCACCTGGTAGCCCATTTGCCTAGCAGCTTCATAAACGGCCCGGGCCGACCGGACCGAGACTTCGTGTTCTCCCGACCGTCCGCCAAAAATCAAACCCAACGTCAAAGTCGCAGGGAACTCACGCATACCGTCCTGGGAAGTCATAATCCTTACAGATCCCCCTTATATCCGGCAGAGAACGCCATCGCCGGCGAGGCCGACGACGGTCATCTGAACCAACTTGCCTCGCGAAGAGGCGTCGCCCACGGCGTAGGCTCGCACGTAATTCCGCGTGAGCCCGGTCAGAGTGCCATTGGGCCCGGGGTCGTCCTCTACGAGAACCTCGATTTCTCTTCCCACATGCTTACTGTGAAACGTCTCCGAGAGTTCCCGTCCGAAGGAAATCAGACGAGACGCGCGGGCATCCTTTTCGCTATCAGGCACCTTGTCTTGAAACTTCGCCGCCCGCGTGCCGGGACGCGATGAAAACTTGAAGGCGTGAATCCTCGAAAACCCGGCTTTCCCCGCGACTTGAAGCGTGGCCCGGAAGTCGTGCTCTGTCTCGCCTGGAAATCCGACGATGATGTCAGTGGTGAGCCCCACAGTTGGGACGACGCTTCGAACATCCTTCACGATCTTGAGAAACTGGTCCGAATTGTATCTGCGCCCCATCCGCGCCAAAATGGAATCACTGCCGCTCTGAAGCGGAAGATGCAGGTGGGCGCAGACCTGCGGAAGCCTGAGGCAGTCGATGAGCGCCTCCGTGACATCGTGGGGTTCCAAGGAACTAACCCGCAGCCTGA
>CAZMEF010000033.1:10940-11271 GCA_964565305.1 uncultured Eubacteriales bacterium
CCGGGCGATGATGCCCGGCAGATCGACCGCGCGTTGCCCATCTCCATCCGCGCCTTCGTATAGGCCCAAGTGAGTGCCGGTAAGCACGATCTCTTTGAATCCTCGGGCCACAAGGCTCCGTGCCTCTTCCAACACCGCGGAGGGGGCTCGGGAGCGAGACGGGCCACGGGCATAGGGAACGATGCAATATGAGCAGTAATCGCCGCAACCTTCCTGTATTTTTATGAAGGCTCTTGTGAGAGAAGGGCTGGGAACGGGCGTTTCTTCGAAAACCTCCCCTTCTTCGTGCGGGGTTACAACGATCGTGGGCGGGCCGGCCATGGACTGAGAA
>CAZMEF010000034.1:0-11240 GCA_964565305.1 uncultured Eubacteriales bacterium
ATCCAACGATAGGGGGCAAGCAGTCGCCGAGTTCAGCTTGGTAGTTTTCTTGTTGGTGACTGTCCTCTTCTCAATTCTCGAAACGGGACTCTTGCTGAACGACAAGATTGTGCTCGCGTCGACCGCCAGAGAAGTTGCCAGGGTGTGCGCCGTCGAGGGTGGCAGAACGCCTAACGCCCTCGCAAGGCTGGACGAGCTGCTTTCCTCGGCCGGAATTGACATGACTCGGATCACGGCCAACATTTCGCCGGGTCAGGCCATATATGGGACCACGATCACCGTGAATCTTGAGTACTCGTACAGGGTGAAGAGTCCTGTGATAGGCTCCGTCGTGGGCTCGACCGTCACGCTTACCTCAAAGGCGGTGACCAGAAGTGAGTTCGTACCGAGGTAAGTCGCCTTCGATCGGGCGGCAGGGGCAAAGCCAGAAGGGAGGAGTGCTGGCCCTTGTCGCGTTGTTTTTGCCCATAGCGTTGATCAGCACCGGAGTGGTTGTCGATTTGGGCATAGTGTTCTGCTCTAGGAAAGCGGTTCAAGCCGCGTGCGATCTTGGGGCTTTGGCCGGGGTCCAGGCCCTTGATTGGGATAGACTCGCAGAAGGAATAGCCGTGATAGACGAGACTTTGGGGGAGGCCACGGCTATAGAAGTCGCCACAGAGAACTTGGCATCGTACCGGGCTCTGTTTTCGGAGGTTACCATTTGGGCTACTGTGAAGAATCCGCCTTCGAGCGCGGATCCCTGTATAGCCGTTGAAGCATCGTTTAGGCCGGCTACTTTCTTCTTCACGTGGCTTCCGGGTCTATCCGAAGGCCTAACCATGACATGGCTATCAGAAGCGGCGGTCGTCGAGCGAACGGAGTGGTAAAGTATAGACGAGCACATCAAACTGCGTCGCAACTGGAGGTTCGGAACGTGAAGTCAGCTGGACAGATCATGCGTGAGCTGGTCGCTGTTCAAAGCGACACCGGCACATCGATGGAAATCGCACAGGCGATGAAGATCCTAGAACTCATACAGGAAGATGAATACTTCAAGTCCCATCCCAATCTCTGCGGAGCATTTCACGCTGGTGACGTCCTTGGGCGGCCAGTGGTATGGGCGCTAAAGAGGGGTTGCAGCGCTCGAACCCTCATAATCACTGGGCACTATGATTGCGTCGAGACCCAATGTTACGGTTCATTGCAGGATAGCGCCTTGGACCCCGATGCGCTAAGGAGGTTGATGAAGGGAAGTCCAACAACGGATGAGCAGCTTCATCGAGACCTGCAGGACGAAAACTGGGTCTTCGGCCGGGGTACCGCCGACATGAAAGGTGGACTGGCGGCAGGTCTGTTTGCTCTTTTCAGTTGGCCGGGCGGCGATGTTAACGTGCTATTCGTTGCCGTCAGCGACGAAGAGAACCTCTCTGCCGGAGCGCGCCAGGCAGTGGGATTGTATGCGGAACTCAAGGATCGGTTCGGGCTTGACTACCGGCTAGGCGTAATCTGCGAATCCTGCCAGCGTAACCCGGACGAGGGTGATCCTTTCCCGCTTGCCGGCGGCGGCCCTGGAAAGATTCTCCCGATAGTCCTGGTGAAAGGGGGGTTGGCGCACTCCTGTGATGTCCTAGGCGGGCTTAACTCCGCTCTCATAATGGCCGAGGTGATTAGGAACGTTGAACTGTCGACAGAATTCCTATCTGTCGATGGAGATGTATCAAACCAGCCCCCGGCCACACAACTGGCGCGGGACCTGAAAGAACACTATGATGTGTCGCTCCCATCGTATAGCGCTGCCGCGTTTAACATGACCTTCCTGAGCACCACCGACCCAATGGATCTAATCACAAGACTCAGGACTGTGTGTGCCAGATCGATTGAAGCAGTCGTATCCCGCTACAACCAGGTCTTTGAGGAAATGAGGGGCAGGGGATTGTTGCCTCGCGAAAGGAAGATGTGGGTTGCCCCGCCGGTCATTACTCTGGAGGAGTTGCGGGGCACGGTGTTGCGGAGAAGGCCTGGATTCGAGCGGTTTGAGGAAGAGCTCCGGGAGAGAACAGCGCAGCGCTTGTCATCAGGCAAGACGCTACAAGAAGCTAGCGTTGCCTTTCTGAAGGAGGCCGTGGAGTTTGCGGACATCACTCCTCCCGCAGTGGTGATCGGCGTCGCTCCACCGTACTATCCGGCCGTGAGTATCGACCGTTTGGGCTGGGAACCAGAGCCATTTCTGTCGGACCTTCAAGCCAGCCTGGAGCAGTTTCACGGAATACGCTCGAAGATAGTCAGCTATTTCACCGCCATGACCGATCTCAGCTACATGTCTTGCGCGGATCCGCAGAGTGCGCAACAGGTCATGAACAACATGGCGCTGCCCTCGGGAATCTACGACGTCGACTTTGCCGGCATCTCGAAGTTGAACACGCCTTCGTTCCTCATTGGCCCTGCCGGCAGAGATATACACAAAGCCGAGGAGCGGGTCGACCTACCGGACGTAGAGCGGCATGTGCCTGCGATCCTCTTGGAGATAATGCGAACTTTGTAGAAGGAGCTCGCTTGCCCGTAACATCTTATGTAACCTTCACTTCTATCCCCGAATAGTATTGGCTGACCGCAATCGGCGGCCAATCCGAATAAGGGGCTGAGCGCATGGCGATGACTAGTTTTTGTCCCGTTTTCGACACCTTTGTCGATTGCTGTGAAAGGAAAAAGGATTTTAACGGCAGAGGATATCTTTCTGTAGGAACTCAAGAAGGATGCAGACACAGAGCCATCATTCGGTTTGATCTCGACTCTCTTCCCGCCGGCGCTTCAATTACATCGGCTACCTTAAAGCTTAACGCGTTCAACTATTGGTATCCCTGCCGTACCAAGGTTTATCAAATCCACAGGATCACAGAAAGTTATAGTGACCAAAGGATGAATTGGTGCGACCAACCTCCCCACGACTCCGTGGCTTTAGGTCAGTTCGTGGTCGACTGCCAAGCCAAGGTTTCTCTTGAAGTGGACCTTCTGTCACTGGTCACAGGATGGCAGCGAGGCCGCTATCAAAACTACGGGATCATGATCGGAGCCCAGAACGAGAAACATGACAACCTTATCGGCATAGCGAGCGAGGAGTATCCGGATCCCTTAATGCGGCCGGTCCTTGTAGTGAAGTACGAAACGGCGACAGGGGTGATACCGGGAATCGGGTCGCCCGGGTGCGACGTCGGATCCGAAGGTGATATCTACGTGGATGTTTCCTCCGGCAACCACTATTACAAGCTATCGAGCCCGGTCCCCGTACCGGCACGGCCGATTCCCACGCCTACAGGAAGCACGCTTCTTGTGGGTTCCACAAGAACCTATACCACCATACAGGCGGCGCTAGCCGCCGCGAGCAACGGCGATAGGCTTCTCCTGGACGCCGAGACCTTCTCGATAACCAATACCATTGCCGTAAACAAATCAGTGACCATCGAAGGACAGGGCATGGCCTCTACCACCGTCATAGCGACTACGCTTGCTCCCTCGCCTTACTTCATGTTCAACGTAACGGTGTCAGACGTCATCTTCCGAAGCATGAAACTTGTTCAGGATTACCCAAGATCGCCGGGGGAGACGGACACGGTGATCGCCGTAAACAACGCCGCCGCCCTAGGCATTTACGTAGACAGCTGCGAGATCGGAGTAAGCGAGTTGGGCCTGTGGTTGAAAGCCGCTGAGTTCCAGGTCACCAACTGCGTATTCACCTATGCCCCCAACGCTATGCCCGGCAACAACTACTCTTGCATACTGGTGTCCGTAATTTCAGGGGATTGCATAATCCACAACAACACGTTCGTCTCAGGCTCTCAGAACACCGGATGCTTCTTCATCCGGCTCACGAACGAAGTGCCTCCGGGATTCACGGGAAATCTCGTGGTTAGCGGTAACACCCAGTCCCCATCCCCTTACACTATGAGGCACTTGCTCGCCATGGAGGAGTATCTCGGCAACGACTTCAAACTCTTCTTGGACAGCAACAAAACCGTATTTGAAGGCAACGTTCCGGTGCTTCTCTACGCTCCCGACCTGGACATTTTCAGTTTCATCCGGGCTAACGCCAACGATGTGCAGAACAGCGCCGGCAAGGGCTTCATAGGGATCGATGCCGGCAGCCAAGGCACGACACCTTTGTTTGCCTCGGATAACGCTATCGCGAACCAATCGTTTGCGTCCGGATGGGCTAGCGCTACCGCTCCGCCGACCTTTGTGGCCGGCTATAGGACAACGATCGTTCCTCCTCCGGTCCTGTCTACCGGAGTGTGCTACTGGCTACCGCTCATCTAGGCGCCGGTTAGCCGGGCGACTTCGCCTGATTAGGTGCTGCCCGCTTGCGGGCGGGCGGCATCGCGCCTGTCACCGCCGCCCCGCTCTCCTGCGATTTGTTCGCGGGACTGTAGGGTTTTTCGCGTCATTGTGGAAATGACTGCGAAGGGGGTCTTACGCGTGCGCCTTTTCATAGCCATAAACCTTAACTCCGATACCAGGTCGCGGTTGCTCTCGCTTCGCGACAAGGTCCGCTCTGTGTCAAGAAGCGGCAATTTCGTCAAGCCGGAAAACCTTCACTTGACTCTCGCTTTTTTGGGTGAATGTGACGGGGACCAAGTCGCCGCCGCCAAAGCGGCGATGGATGGCGTCGTCTTCGAGCCATTTGACCTCAGCGTTTTTCGCCTTGGGGTTTTCAAACGTCAGGGTGGGGATATATGGTGGGCAGGAATCCGCGAGGATAGAACTCTGCTGAATATGCAGCGGGACCTTTCCGAACGGCTCCTCGCTTCGGGATTCGTCGTTGAAAGCCGCAAGTACAGTCCTCACATCACCCTCGGGCGCGAGGTCCGGACTGATGACAAGCCTTGGCAGATCGAGCCGTTCGGCGAAGAAGTATCGAAAATAGACCTGATGAAATCCGAGCGCATCGGGGGCAAACTGACGTACACGTCTATCTACCGGCGCGGCAAGTGGTCAAGGCCGATCGTAGTCGAGCCTTACGACGCGAAGTGGGCAACAGAATTTGCCCGGATAAGGAATTATCTTATGCCGCACGTGCAAGACCTTGTCGGCGAGATTCATCACGTCGGGAGCACCGCCGTTACAGGGCTCCCGGCAAAGCCGATCATAGACATCGATATCGAAATCCCTTCCGCCGGCTCGCTTCCCGCTGTGTTGGACCGGCTTGGCAAACTGGGGTATCGTCACCAGGGAGATCTGGGAATCCCGGGGCGTGAGGTCCTAAACCGCGACCGGCCGGATGAGTTTATGCGGTACCACCTGTACGTTTGCCCCCAAAATAGCCCCGAGCTGAAACGCCACTTGGCTTTTCGCGACTATCTTCGCGTCCATCCCGAGGCGGTCATCCAATACGGTGACCTGAAGCGCCGCCTAGCGGAGGAACACGGAAACGATATCGATGCGTACATTGACGGCAAGGCTGATTTCATCCGCCGCATACTGGAAGCGGCAAAGGCGCCTCTCTTCTAGCGCGGTATGGCGAGATCGAGAGCCGCCCCGACATGCAACTTCGCGGAGTCGAAAACCGGGATTGGCACATCCTGCTGGCGGACCAAAAGCGGGATCTCCGTGCATCCTAGAAGGACGCCCTCCGCCCCCGCATCTGCCAAATCGCCGATTATGCGGACGAACTTCCTGCGCGACTCTTCCACGATCTTGCCCGAGCTTAACTCTTCGTAGACGACGCGGTGAATGATATCGCGGTCGCTTGTGCCCGGGATGAGCGTCGCGATGCCGTGTGATAAAAGCTTTTCCCGGTAGAAATCCTCCTCCATGGTGAATCTGCTTCCCAGAAGGCCGATCGTCCGGACGCCTTTGGCTTTGATTTCCACCGCTGCGGCATCTGCTATGTGAATCAAAGGGATTCGCACTACTTCCTGAATCGCGGGTGCCACCTTATGGACGGTGTTGCAGGCCACAAGGATAAGCTCCGCGCCCGCTCCTTCCAGGCGACGGGCCGAGCCGGCAAGAACCTCCGCTATAGCCCCCCAATCGTCTTCGCGTTGGAGGTCTTCTATTTCCTGAAAATCCATGCTATCCATGATCACCCTTGCCGAGTGAGTTCCCCCGAGTCTCGCGTTGGCGCCCTGGTTCAGCAGCCGGTAGTACTCAAGGCTCGAGGGCCAAGCCATGCCCCCGACTATTCCGATTGTCTTCATCACGCGTACCCTCCGTATTAGAATTCTCTAGCCAAACCGTGCCCCGGGCGACTACCAGGACGGGACCGCCGATCTCTGCGCCGGTTATGCCGTCGCTCCACTCCAAGCGCGCTATCAAAGTTCCTCCAGGCTGCTTCACCTTCAGATCGCCCATTTTGCCCCCACGAAGATGTGCCACAGCACACGCCACGGCGACGCTCCCAGACGCGCAACTGCCTTCCCAAACCAGTGAGCGGCTGTCTCGGACGCCCACTATGGGTACCATCTGGACTTCTCCGCCGGCCGCTTCCAGTGCGTCATCCGCCTCGCCTTCCACGAACATGACGCCGAACGCGGCGCAGTCATCAGCGAAGTGTGTTTCCGCAATGCGACGATACGCCCCTTCGGAAGGCGTTTCGCCCCATATTACGGCATGAGATATGCCCGCGAACTCGATCAAGCGGGCCGAACCTCCAAATCCGGGCAGCGTGCGCACGCTTTTTGGCAATGGCACCGGCGAACTCGCCCAAGAAGGGCGGCCATCAGGCCCGAACTTCACCTCGATCTCAAGTACCCCGCAGTGTCCGGAAACCTCTATTGGAATTTGTTCGGTTTGGCTGTGGAGCGCCAGAAAAGCCCCGAATGCCCGAGAAGCGTTTCCGCAGAATTCGCCTCCCATCATGTGCAGGCGCCCCATGGAGCCAGGCCGCTCCGCGACCTCGGAAAACCCCACTTGCTCGGCGCCCAAAGAACCGGGGGCCATTATCAGGCGGGCGACGTCCGCGTAAGTGGACCTCGGAAGCGGAGTTAGAATAATGACTGTCATGTTGCCCGCAGGGTTGATTTTGACGAACTCGAGTTCCAACGCGATGCCCCCTCGTGTGTCCCGCGGCGTCCGCACTCGAAGCTATAGATCTCAAAACTTCAGTTTGGAAAAGGAAAACACTACTCTTTAGTCTAAAGGAATCTCGACCTGATGGGCAATCCCGTGGGGAGAGGGTGGCGCGCGTAATGCCATGAGGGAAGGCCGGATAGGGAAAGACGAGTTGGGAGGTAGTCCGTCATGCGGCGGGAAGGGAAAAAAGCTTTGGTGATCGTCGATGTACAGAACGATTTCTGCCCGGGTGGAGCGTTGGGCGTGCCGGAAGGGGACAAAGTGATACCTGTGCTGAACAGATGGATAGAGCACTTTTCGGGTCGTGGGCTGCCTATAGCCTTCACTCTCGATTGGCATCCCGCTGACCACTGCTCTTTTGTGGGACAGGGCGGGCCGTGGCCGCCACATTGCGTGCGGGGCACGCAGGGGAGTTTGCTCCATCCCGACCTTGACGCTCCCCGGACCTACGAGTCCACCGAAGCGGGCATGCCGCCTCTTCAGGCCATCTTCAAGAAGGGCTTCTCCTCATGTGCGGAGGCCTACTCCGGGTTCGATGGACGCCTCGGGGCAACAGAGCAAGGGACAGCGCTTGAGGACTGGCTTAGCCGTCATCAGGTCACCGGGATATTTGTCGGGGGACTCGCCACAGACTACTGTGTAAAGGCCACCGTCGAGGACGGTCTCAAGCTAGGCTTTGAAGTAGACGTCATAAGAGACGGAGTTCGGGCTGTGGAAGTGAGCCCGGGCGACGGTCAGCGGGCTATGGAGGCCATGCTGCAGGCGGGGGCAGGGACCGCGCAGATACCTGACAACTGCGACCTTGGGCCTGCTTAGCGCCAGGTCCGGCAGGTCGTGACAAACGGGATTCGTGACGTTATTGACATATGTCCGAAACTAGGTCATGATCAAGCAGGATCGCAAAGGAGATGATCATGATGCCAAGGTTTGACGGTACGGGCCCACAGGGTTTGGGGGCGCGGACAGGTAGAGGCTTCGGCTTTTGTGTTCCGGGCGCGCGCGGCTTCAAGAACCTTGCGAAATGGGTGCCCATAGGGTGCGCGATGTGGATGGGAGCCCGCAGGTTCATGGGACGGCGAGGCGGTCCCGTCGGACGCATCGCGGGTAGAGGAGCCGGATTGGGGTGGAGATCTCGCCTCTGGTAAAACGAGACCCCGCATAGTCCGGTCGGTTGGGACAAAGCGGGGTCGGCGCTTCTCTCATGCCGCAACGGTGACTAATTGCGCTACAGCACGCCCTCGACTATACACTTTGCCTGGCGGAGAGTCCAAATCACCTTGTTCAGGCCGCGCAGGAGCTGCATGCGTAGAAGATGATACTTCTCGCTTCCCAGTTCCACGCCAAGGAGTTCTTCGGCAAACGCGAGGTCGGGTACCGGTTTTGACTCCAGTGCCGGGTCCTGCCGGAACCTGTCTCCGCGCACGTAGTTCAAGCGGACCACGAGCCTATCGATGGCCATGAGCGCATCGTTGAGCGCTCGCACTTCAGGGTCAGTCTCGCTTTTGCCCGCGAAGGAGCTCTGTTTCGCCACCAGTTTCTTGCAGGCTTCCGCGAAGGCTTGGGCTTCTCTTTCGGCTGCGTTGATATCCACCGCGTCATCTTCCGGGGAAGACAGCGTGAGCGACGCGTCATCGACGAGGCTTCTGTAACGACGGATGGTATCCAGAATTTCAGCTGAAGCATCAGCGAAGTTGTAAGGCAGCACAGGCGAATTGGCGAGTCTCCACACCGAAAGCGCGTAGGCCTTTGTGTCTCTGAAGAGACGGTCCTTGTCGGCTACCTCCATAGTGTCGTCTTCGTGGTGCCATTCGTTGTTGCCCCCTGAGCCGCCCACATGATAGAGACCCTTGGCATCGCGAACATCATCGGGTATCGAAGAGAACAGCATGTAGAAAGTGCCCACTCCCAGGTTTGTGAAAGAGCAGTCGCCGGCCCTCGAAAGCCTGGCCCCGGTCAGTTCTGCGCCCACCGCGTCCTTAACTGCGCCGGCGCAAAACGCTTCGAATTCTTTCATTACGCAGATGTCTTTGAACGAGTCCGCGTCCCTGGTGCCCGTTGAGTCGCAGTTGATGGTCGCGACGCAGTTGTCCAGCAATTCAAGAGCAAACGCGTCGGCGTACCAGGTCGAGCCGGCGTAGCGACCGTGGGAATGGCCGTTCCACCAGGCTATCCTCACGCTACGCTTGAGTTTGCCCTCAAGTTTTTTGAATGTCCTGGCTAGTTCCAGTAAGGTCGCGTTTCCAGTGGCGTTGTCGCTCACGCCGACGTGCCAGGAATCAAGATGCCCGTGTACCAACACGAATTTGTCGGGTTCAACGGAACCTTTGATCTCAGCTACCAAGACGGAAACGGGTTTCCACGCTTCCTCGAGTTCGGTGGCTACTTCGACGGTGACTGGGCCTTTTTCGATCTTAGCCTTAAGCCACAGCCCATCCGACTTGCTCACCGATACCACCGGTATGCCCGGTTTTCTTGAAATTGACTCTACATCGGGTGAACCCCACACGTTGGTGCAGATGCCCTCGTGAATCCGCTCGCCGGGTGAGATGAATACCACTGCGGCCGCCCCGGCTGCGGCCAGGTCCGTTACTCTTGCGGGTAACGGCAAGCCTTCGGTGAGTACGGCTTTCCCCCGGAGGGCGCCGGAGTCCGAATATTTGGCGCCCGCGAACACGTCCGAAGCGCTCTTTGCGTATCCGGTCTCCAGATACGTCAGTTCAGCGACCACTTTTCCCGGGGCGGTGGACTTGGACATAGCGGGCGTCTTGGCTTTGAAAACGCGCCCTTCGGGCCCAAGCGTGCAGAGAGATGCCGAACGGGGAAGGCTCACAAATAGGGTGGGGGTGTGCAACTTGTACTGGACGTTCCACTCGCGCAGCTTGTCAACAATGATGGCAACGGCTTTTCTTTCGCCTTCACTGCCCGATTCTCGCACGATGTGGCTGAACTTCTCCACAAGTTCCCAAGCGTCGTCAATTCCGAGATTGCCCAAAAGCTCTTTTTCTAAAGACGCATCAGAAATGCCTTCAATCATGAGGCGCGACCTCCTTTGGTCCGAAGTTCATTTAACAAACAAGTCATCAAGAGAAGTGCCTTTTTGCATCTTCTTTGGTAGCACGTAGGCTCTTTTGCTGTGATGAAGATCGAGCGCGGCGAATCCTTCGGTTACCTTAAGGGCGGTCTTCACCGGGTTTAGAACCGGCACTCCCAGCTCGCGGGAAAGGTTTTCGGAGACATCGAGGAATCCCATGCTCATGCAACCTAGGATCAGAACCTCTGCGCCGTCCGACTCCAAGGCGCTCCTGCATTCCCGGACGATCCTGGTAAGCGTACCTTCGCGGTCTTTGTTCACTTCTACAACCGAAAGGTCGACAGACCTGACCGAGGAAAGCTTGTCTATCACACCGGTTTCCCAGGCTACGCGCTTAAGACCCGCCACGAGACCCGGCGCCACTGTGACTATGGAAAACCTGTTGCACAACAAAGTCGCCATGGACATGGTCGCCGCCGAGGGACCAACCACAAGAACATCGCTCGTTTCCCGCAGCGCGTCCAGGCCCGGGTCGCCGAAGCAGCCGACGATGGCGGCGTCATAACCTTTGTCTCTTGCCTCTTTCACCCGACGCGCGCTACCCGGTACGCTGATGTACTCCTCGTACATGGACTCGATGGTAGCCGGGCCACTATCGATCGAGACGATATCCACCTCGGTGCCGGGGAACGCCCAAGAACGTAGGATCCCTTGTCTGCGTTCAAGTTCCTCGATACCGAGTTCTGTTTTACCTATGACGCCGGGAAGAATGTACATGATTTTCATAAGACTAGTCCCCTTGTTTGCCGGGTCGCGAGGTTACGTGGGAATCGAGATCCCCGCCGCGTTAAGCATATCGAGAAGTTCCGGATCGAAACGAAAGGTGGCGTGTCCTGTGTTGGCGGAAACAAGGCGCCAGGTCAGTCCGCCTCTTTTGAGTTCGCTATACACGGCCCAATGAGGAACGTAAACAAGCGTAAGCTGAAAGTTGCTGATCTCCGCCAGCAAGTGTTTGCCGGTGGCGTAACGGGGGGCCGACAGCAAGATCCTCTGTCTTGCCTCGTTGTCGGGTATCCTGCACGGCACGACGTGATCTAGAAGAGCCGGATCGCACGCTTCGAATTCCGGGATCACTCCCTCGATCTTTCCGGGATCGCCCTTCCAA
>CAZMEF010000035.1:0-11201 GCA_964565305.1 uncultured Eubacteriales bacterium
ACCGAAGGGAGATACCATATTGTCGCTATCCACGTACAATAGGTCACGTGGCTTCTCAAATCACCCCGCGATCGTAGTAAGAGACCTCGTCCGGCATTTTCGCGTCAGATTGGACGGAGAACATCTTGCCGAAAGGATCCAAAGGTTCATCAAACCACGCTATCGCATCGCCAAAGCGCTTGACGGCGTAAGTTTTGAAATAGGCGCCGGCGAATCGGTTGGGTACATCGGCCTTAATGGAGCGGGCAAGTCCACCACGATAAAACTCCTATGCGGAGTGTTGGTTCCCAGTTCCGGTTCGGCTGTCGTCGCCGGCCTGGAGCCACACCGCAACAGGGTGAGACTCGCTAACCGTATCGGTCTCATGATGGGGCAGAGGACGCAACTTCTGTGGGATCTGCCCGTTCACGAAAGCTTCGACCTGCTTGGAAAGGTATACGATCAGAAGCCCGCAGACTACCGCAAAAACGTTGCCAGGCTTCAGGACGCGCTCGAAATTGGACCGTTGTGGCAGACCCCCGCGCGCATGCTTTCGCTCGGTCAGAAAACGAGATGCGATCTGGCCCTGACTTTTCTCCACGAGCCGGACATCGTCTTCTTGGACGAGCCGACCATCGGGTTGGACGTCTTGGCCCGCGATCGCATCCGGGACTTCATCAACGAAGAGAAGCGTCGGGGCGTAACCATCTTCCTCGCCAGTCACGACCTTGACGACCTCGAAATCGTGGCGGACCGGGTCATGCTTCTTCACGAGGGGAAGCTCCTCTTTGACGGCACGCAAGCGGAACTGAAGGCCAAGGAGGGCGGGGCGGTCACAAACCTAGAAGAGACCGTGAAGCGCTTCTACAAGGAGGCGGAACTGGCGTGAAATACCTTATGTACGCTCGTGCCGAACTCTTGAAGGGCTTCCGCTACAGGACCAATTACTGGGCAAACGTTCTGACTACGGTGGCGATGGCCCTCATACAGTGGTACTTGTGGCATGCCGTCTATGCGGGGAAGGACCTGATAGCGGGCCTCACGCTAAATTCTGTTCTCGCCTACAGCCTCATCGGGCGGGCGACCGCGGGTTTCTTGTCTGCTCCTCAAAGCGCGCTCCGCATCGGATCTCGCGTGAGGCTCGGCACCATAGTTCACGACCTGGTCAAGCCGGTGGATCTTCACGATCAACTGCTTTGGCAGAATCTCGGGACCTCGGCTTTCGAACTTGTCTCGTCCGGGATCCCTCTCGTGCTAGCCATGAGCGCGCTCGGGATTTTGAGGATTCCGTCGCCGGACAGACTCGTTTGGTTCGTCATTTCTTTGATTATGGCGTACATCACGTTGTTCGCCACGTCGTTTCTCTCGGGGGTTTTCACCTTCTACACGAAGGCCGGCGTGGGAGTGGACTACGTTTACACCGTGGTATCGCTTCTATCCGGGGAGTTCCTGCCGCTTCAGTTCTTTCCGCCCTGGCTCCGACTCATCGCGGACCGTCTTCCGTTCAAGTCCATGCATTACATCCCTATGGCCATATGGAGCGGGATAGCGGAGAGCGGGGAGATCGTCTCATCTCTTATCTCGCAGGCGGTATGGGCTCTCGGCATGGTAGCCCTGTCGAAAATCGCGTGGTCGGGCGCTGTCAAAAGCCTCACCATCCAGGGGGGTTAGGCGATGTCGCAGACCGCTCGTTACGTCAGGTTGTACTTTTGGTACTTGCGCGCCAATTGGCTTTCGCTTTGGGCCTATCCTGTGCCGTTCGTCTTGATGAACCTGGCCGGGATCGTCTACGCTTTCGGCTCTGTTGCCGCCGTCTGGGTGCTCTTCTCGCAGATCCACGCGATAGGCGATTGGACGCTCCCTGAGATAATCTTGATCTACGGGCTGAGCATCTTCTCGCGTTCGCTTTTTCACCTTTTCTGGATCGACCTCATGAACTTGCCGGCCATGATCAGGACGGGAGATATCGATCGTATCCTAGTCAGGCCCCTGAATCCCCTGTACCAGGTCATCGCGGGCTATCTCGATAACGACGATTGGGGCGAGCTCTTGACGGCTGCGATTCTCGTATGGGTTGCCCTGGGCGCGCTCGGAAGGCGTACTGCGCTGAATCTACTTTGGTGCGTCTTCTCCGCCATGTCCGGTTCGATCATCTTCGCGTCGATTCACATGGTTTGTAACGCCACGGCTTTTTTCACAGTGCAGATCGGCGGAATGCAGTCCCTGGCCTGGACGATGGACGAATTCAGTCGTTACCCCGCGGACATATACGGGCGCACAGTCAGGGCGATTGTCTCGTGGGTCGTCCCTGTCGCGTTCGCCAGTTTCTATCCGGCCCAAGCCATAATAGGCGAGGGAAGTCTGAAGCGGCTGGCGCTTTTGGTCCCGTTGGTGTCGGCGGCGACCTTCTCGATCGCCTACTGGTATTGGGGCAAAGCTATGGACCGGTATCAAGGAGTGGGCAACTAGGTTTGGCGAATATATGTCAGGCGGGGTAATCACAAAGATTCGAGGAGGGGAACGATGAACAGATCGCGAGGATGGGCGTCTTTGCTTCTGGTTCTTTGTATGTCTTTCAGTTTTGTTCTTAGCCAGTCAGCTGTGGCTTGGGCCGAGACGGCGGCTACTCATACGTTGTCGCTTAACCCGGACGCTTCCGAGTACGCCTTTGCACGCATTCCCGATAGACAGGTTCAAGAGGGATCGCCCGTTGGTAATCTACCTGTCCTTTCCCGGAGCGGATACAACTTCGGAGGTTGGTACACCGGCGAGATCGGCGAAGGACAGTGCTACACGGCTAGTACCGTAATGCCGGCTCACGATGTTGAGTTGTTCGCGTACTGGTACGTAGGAGCCCCTCTGCCCGGACACGGCTATGAGGCCCTTCCCGGCGGAGTTTCCTCAGGACTCTCGGGCGAAGGCGGGCCCATCACTTCTGTCGTGCTCGGTGACGGGACCGACACATCTGTGCAGATTCCCCGAAATGAATTGGACAAACTCGTGTCGGAAGGCGGAGCTCTTACGATCGTCACCGACACTGCCGCTCTCGTTTTTGACAGTGCTGCAGTGGAGACGATAGGCGATGCCTCCGCAGCCGGCGATCTGACGTTGTCCATCGGCGTCGTAGAGTATCAGGACCAGGAACCTCAGGTGCAGGCCGTAACAGGAGGAAGGCCCGCCTACGACTTCACGCTTTGGCTTGGCGAGACGCACATATCCGGCTTCGGCGAGGGCACCGCGACGATACGGATCTTGTATGAGCTCGGCCCGGAGGAAGAAGCTGCGGCCGTGGTCGTTTACTACGTTGACGACGCCGGCCGGAACCCGCATCTCATTAAGGGCGCCTACAACGCGGAAACATGCACCGTCGATTTTCCCGTGACGCACTTTTCCACATACGCGGTGGGATACAACAAGGTGGATTTCACCGACGTCCCGCAAGACTCCGCCTCTTATGAGGCCGTCACTTTCTGCGCCGCGAGGGGCATAACAAACGGCACGGGCAATGGGGAATTTAGCCCGGGCCTGCCTTTAACCAGGGGACAGTTCATAGTGATGTGCATGCGGGCGTGGGATATCTCGCCTGATTCGGATCCCGAAGACAACTTCGTCGACGCCGGAAACACGTATTACACCGGCTACCTGGCCGCAGCCAAAAGGCTTGGGATCTCGAACGGCGTTGGAGATAACAGGTACGCGCCCGATGAAGGTTTGACCAGTCAGGACATGCTCACCTTGCTGTTCCGCACACTCGATGCTCTGGGCCAGCTTCCTGAAGCCGGTACGGTGGATTCTCTCGACAACTATGCCGACTCTCCTGATGTTTCCGAATACGCGCGCCCTGCAATGGAGCTTTTCGTATCGAGGGGCGTCATAGAAGGCCAAGGCAACTTGATGCTGCCAAAGGCAGAGACTTTGCGGTCTGTAATGGTGCAGGTTCTGCATAATCTGCTGGCGGGATAGGCCAGAAGCATATAAGAAACGACACTAGTTTACCGGCAACAGCCTCAACTTGTCGGTAAACTGGTGTCGGTGTTCCAGCAGATGCGGTTAACCTACAGCCACTCTCCGAACTCGGCTACATACACTTTCTTAACCCACTGGACGGCCGCAAAATAGCCAACAAGGATGAGAGCCAGCCACGGCGCAAAGGAGATCGGCAGGCGCATCATGTCGATCCATACGGCCAGGCGGCTGAACCCGACGGTCAACGTCAGAGCGGCCACCACAAGCGTGGAGGATAGCAGCGGGGCCGACGGCTTGCTTTGGAAGAACGGGATCTTAGCGGTTCTGATCAGGTGGATGACGAGCACCTGAGACACAGTGCCGAAGACGAACCATCCGGCCTGGAATAGGGGCGAGAGTTCCACCGTGTTCGCCCCAATCGCCCACCACATGACCGCGAAGCACATGACGTCAAAGACGGAACTGATCGGGCCCAGGTACGCCATGAAAGATCGTATCGAGTCCGTTTCCCACCTCCGGGGCTTCATAAGATACTCGTCATCAATCCTGTCAAAGGGCATCCCCAACTGGGAGAAGTCGCTCAGCAGGTTCTGGGTCAATATCTGTACGGGCAACATCGGTAAGAACGGAAGAAAGATGCTGGCCACGATGACGGATATCATGTTCCCCAAATTCCCGCTTGACGCCATTTTGATGTACTTGATGATGTTTCCGAAAGTGTGCCGCCCTTCCAGAACGCCTTCTTCGAGCACCATGAGGTCCTTTTCAAGTAGGATAATGTCGGCGGTCTCCTTGGCTATGTCAACCGCGCTGTCGACAGAGATCCCCACGTCCGCCTGGCGCAAGGGCGGCGCGTCGTTGATGCCGTCGCCCATGTATCCCACAGTGTGTCCCGCCGATTGAAACGCCTTCACGACCCTCGACTTCTGAGATGGGGATAGCCGGGCGAAAATATCGCACGACCTCACTGCCTGGTGCAGCGCCTCGTCACCCATGTTCTCCACATCGACGCCAGTCAGCAGGCTCTTTGTGTTCACGCCAACTTTTCCACAGACTCTGGCCGCCACGCCCTCGCTGTCCCCGGTGAGCACCACCGTCCGAACGCCGTGCTCCTTGAGTGCCGTAATGGCGGCTTTGGCGCTCTCCTTGGGCGGGTCAAGGAAGCCCACGAAGCCGATCAGGACCATGTCTTTCTCATCCGCGACCCCGAAGGTCCCCACATCGGGAACCTCATTCTTCTGCGCGACCGCAAGCATGCGTAGGCCGTCGTTGTTGTATCGTTCGTAAGTCGCGAACGCGGTGCGCCGCGTCTCTTCATCCAGCCGGAGGACCTCGCCGTGAAGTTCCACGAACGATGAGATCGCGAGAACCTCCTCGACGGCGCCTTTGGTGATCAGTTGGCGCTTGCCCGACCTGTCAACCAAAACCACGCTCATCCGCCGGCGGGAGAAGTCAAACGGTATCTCGTCCACCCGATCGTAGGCTTCTCTTGTGCCTTCCAGGCCGTTCTTCACGGCTCTGCTTATGATCGCCACGTCGATCAAGTTTTTCAGACCCGTCTGGAAATGGCTGTTAAGGTACGCGTGTCGCAGGATCCGCGCGTCGTCGTCGCCGTGAACGTCCATGTACTTCTCCAACACGATCTTGTCTTCTGTCAAAGTCCCGGTCTTGTCGGTGCAAAGGATATCCATCTCCCCGAACGTTTGGATCGCGCCGAGGGTACGCACAATGACCTTATGCCTTGACATAAAAACCGCGCCTTTTGCGAGCGTAGAGGTCATGATGACGGGCAGCATCTCAGGGGTAAGTCCCACGGCAATGCTGATAGCGAAGAGAAACGCGTCCGACCAGTTCTTCTTCGAAATCCCGTTGATGACGAGCACCACGGGCACCATCACCAACATCATCCGGATGAGCAGCCGGCTGACCGAATCGACGCCGCGTTCGAAGCTGGTCTTGGCCCGATCTCCCGAAAGCGACTTGGCCATGGAGCCGAAAAAGGTGTTGTTGCCTGTGGCGAGCGCGATGGCCGTGGCGCTCCCGCTGATCACGTTGGAACCCATGAAACCAATGTTCTGAAGGTCGGTGAGGGCGTGTTCCCGCTTGATGGGCATCTCGCTGAACTTCTCGACAGGGTTGGATTCCCCCGTAAGGGCGGACTGGGCGACGAAGGTGTCCTTGGTCGCCAGAAAGCGAACGTCGGCGGGAAGCATATCTCCTGCCGAAAGGCGAACGATATCGCCGGGAACCACATCTTCCATCGGTATGTCCGCAAGGTCTCCGTCTCGCCAAACATCGGCATTGTTGGAAATCATCTTGGATAGCTTTTCTGCCGCCGCGCTTGAACGCGTATTCTGAACGAAGGCAACCAAGCTCGACAGCAATACCAGAGACAGGATGATGACTACAGTGACGTAATCCGGCTGCGGCGATATCACGACGTCGGTGATGTAGGTAACAAGGGCGACCACAAGCAAGATCACGTTAAAGGGGTTTATTACCGCTTCCCGCAGCCTGTGGAGAGTCGTGTCCTTGTTTCCCACGGTGATGACGTTCTCACCGAATTCGTCTAGCCTGCGCGCGGCTTCTTCGCCCGAAAGCCCTTTTTCCGTGGCGTCTAGACTTGTGAAGAGCTCATCCGCCGGCAGGAATGCGCTAGAGCGCAGCATCGTCTCGGCGTTATGCCTGCTTTTTTGAATGCGGGCCCTTATGGCTTTGTCTCTTGTGAGATTCAATTAAATCACCCCTCCCCGCCGGAAAACCCACAGTAGTGTTCCTCAAGGCAGCGCCTTAGGGACATGACAAAGGAGTCTGTTGACGGAGTTAATCGACATTAAAAAGCCGCCGTGTTGGGCGGCCGAAGATTCGTGAATTGGTCCCTTTCTAAATTACCTTCATTTGGAGACGGTGTCAACGCGGGTGGGTGAGGCCTGAGAGAGGCCTCCTTACTCTTGGATTACTACCAGCCCGTTGTTGACGTTTCGCCCGGGGCCGGTGAGATACGCGCCGTCATACCAAAGAGCGGACGACCCGCCCGAATCCATCTGCATCGCGTTCCAGTTGCCCAAGTCCGCCATAAGTTCGCCGAACTCCTGGGGGGTTAGAGAGGTGCACGTGACGAACGAAACGATATTGTCGGTCGTTACGCCTACTCCGCCCCTATTGCACGACAACGTGGTCTGCTTCTCTTCGGTGTAACGCTCTGCTACAGGGTTAACGGTCACGATCCCGGCTGTAACCAGCCTTGGGCCACATCCTATAGCGTGTTGGATTTGCTGCCATTCCCACGAGTTGGGGTACGTCTGATCTTTGTGGTCCGTGAATCTCATCTTGACTTCCACTTTGCCGCCGATCGGAAAAAACTCGTCTGTCCACTCTCTCATCATGCTATCCGACACGAAGATCACATATCCGCCCTTGGGAACCGGTACATCCGGACCTCCTTTGGAAATAACCTGTCCGTCCCTGACGGTGTAGGTCACGCCGCCAGTCATCTGAGTAGTCTCGCCTCTATAGGAATCAAACACCCCTATTATGTTGGGGCTATTGTGGTTCCAGCTCCATACTCCCCACCTGCCTCCACAGCCATTTGTGTAACCGTCGCCCAGCATACGTATTGGATCCATGATGACGCGCTTGTCCCAGGTGATCCCCAAACAGGTTCCCTGCATCTGCCCATGCACCCAATGGCCGTCGATCGCCAATGCATTGTACGGTTCCCCTAGATCTCCGTCCGCGTTTGAATAAGCGGAGAAGTACGTCCCGTTTATGGCCGCGATAGCGCCTGCGTTTTGGGCGATGGCGCCCAGGCTTGCGGTCTCTCTAATCGTCCCCGCCAGCGCGGGACGAATCTGGATGTCGTCTCGATTGAAGTTAACACGGATGACTTTGACCGTATTGGTTCCGGTCTTGGAGGGGTAGGTGTACCGCTCGACCCATGTCGCCGGGCGAACTTTGGGGTCCAGCATCCTAAGGACCATGAGTCCGGCTTCGGCGCGAGTAGCTCGTCCGGCGGGCCGGAACGTTCCGTCGCCGTAGCCTGTTACCAGGCCGTGATTCAGCGCTACCGTGACATAACCGCTAGCCCAGGCGGGTATGGGGTCCACAAAGGAGGCAAGACTCGCCTTCTTGTTGACCTCTTTCTCGAGCTCGGAAGCCCGGACAAGCATCATCGCGATCTCAGCGCGCGTAACAGGCAAGGAGGGGTTGAAGGCTTCGCCGAAGTCGTCTCGCGAAAAGATCCCTGCTTCAACCAAGGCCTGTATGCTGTCGTAAGACCAGAGTTCCGGGCCCACGTCGCAAAAATGGGGAGGTCTGTCGGTGGTGACTTTGTACCCCTTGGCCCTCGCCAGTATCGCGGCGAACTCTTGGCGGGTGATGGTAGCATCGGGGCGAAAAGAGCCGTCCGGATAACCCGTCAGCAGGCCTTCATCCATAAGGGTGCAGATGTAATCTTTGGCCCAGTGGCTCGCGTAGTCCGCGGCTTCCGGTCCGGCGCAAGCGGTCTGCGCTGTCCATGCGGGATTTATGGTTGCGCAAAGAACACAAACGGCCACGATGAGGAATATCAAGCACTTGATACCGGTGTAACGAGGATTGAAGTGTGCCATTTTCCGTGCCTCCTAGTAGGAATCATCGGAATTCTCGTCGGTTTGTCTCACCCCGCTTTTGGCCAAGTTTGGGCCGACCGGGTTGTTGACAGACGTAGACACATCTAGTACAGTCAGGCTGTCTACAGATATAGTCAGGAAGAGAGGCGTCTTGACAGTGGGGATTGAACACGTAAGCCTTACGCGGGCGGAATGGGACCTGATGGAGCACCTTTGGAAAAACGCGCCGTGTACGGGACGCGAGGCCGCGGACCATTTCAAGGAACTTAAAGGCTGGTCGAGGACGACCACGCTCACCTTGCTGGGTCGAATGGTGAAAAAGGGCTCGGTGCTTTGTGACGACGGTGGCGGAATCAACACGTATTCGCCCCTCCTCTCTCGCGAAGACGCCGTAGTGCAAGAAGCGGACGCGTTTTTGAACCGACTTTGCAAGGGCAGCGTCAGTATGATGATGAGTGCTATCACCAAGAAGCAAGATTTATCAGAAGAAGAGATCTGCGAGTTGTACGCGATCCTGCGCGAGGCGGAAAGCCGTGCGGCGTCCAAAAACGGCGAGGTGAAGAGCGGTGACTGAATGGATCATATCCTCATCAGCCCTCATAGCAATTGTAGTCACATTGCGTTTTCTGTTGCGCGGCAAGCTCACCGCGCGTTTTCAGTATGCGCTTTGGGGTTTGGTGCTGATAAGGCTGCTAGTCCCGGTCAGCTTTGGCGTGAGTCCCGTGAGCGTCATGAACGTTGTGCCTGATGCTGTGTCGAAAGCGGTGCTGCCTGCGAGAGGGCCGGAGAGCCCATATGCTGTGCCTGAGGAAGCCATACCGGGCGAAGTGATGCTGGGGGAAGTGACGTCGGTGCAGCCGTCTCCCGGCGCGCCGGAAGGCACGGGTGCTGAGGCGGACCCCCAGCAGGACGCGGTTGATGCATACAGAGCCCCGATCGACTGGGGAACTGTTGCCAAGGTCCTCTGGCTCACGGGCCTTGCCGCAGTAGGGCTGTTCCTGCTCATAACCAATCTAAGGTTCTCCGCCCGGCTCAAGAGCGACAGGGAAATGACGGACATTTCGGGTTATCCGTTGCCGGTATATGTTTCGGGTTTGGTGGAAGCGCCGTGCATGTTCGGGCTATTCCGTCCCGGGATCTACATAACGCGTGAGGCGCTGCGCGACGAAACGATTCTGCGCCACGTTTTGGAGCATGAAGCGACTCACTATTATCACGGTGACCATATATGGGCGGCTCTGCGAGGCTTGTGTCTCGCGCTGCACTGGTACAACCCGCTTGTTTGGTTTGCCGCCCTATTTTCCATGCGGGACGCGGAACTTGCTTGTGACGAAGGCACTATCGAACGGATAGGCGAGGAATCGCGAGCCGCCTACGGCCGTTCACTTATCGACATGACCTCCAGGAAGCGAATCGCGGGCGCGCTATTGAGAACGGCAACTACCATGGCCGGGAGCGAAAAGAGCATCAAGGAGCGCGTTGTGCTCATCGCAAACAAGCGGAAAATGACGCCATACACCTTCCTCTTTGTGGCATTTGTCGCGACGCTGGCGGCTTGTGGGACCTTCACCCAAGCGGACGGCTCTCTGGCGGACGTGCCTCCATCAGGGGCTAATTCATCGGAGTCCGGCGTCCAGATTTACGCCATTTCGCTGGACAACGTCCCTTTTTACGAGCCTCATGGGATAAGGACTGAGCCGCCTGTAGACGGATCAGATGTTGTGGAGGTGCTTGCCGCGGCTGAGTCCGACGGAGTCAAAATGATGTTTTACCGGGCGCAGAACGGTGACATTTGGGGCGCCTTTCAGGGAGAGGACGGAAGCATCCACCGGTTCATTCAGGCTTACAATGCTGAAGAGCAGTGGGGATACCAAACAGGATTTTCTGTTGAACTATTTGAGGACCTGTTTGGGCGGAATGGTTTCGTCATGGGCTGCCCAATGGGCGCATCCTACCACGCCTACGATTACTATTTTCTGAATAAGGGCGGAGACGTCGAACTCCTGGCAAGTTGCGTCAACAACCACTCTGTAGTGGATCTTGATGGAAACGGCGACCCCGAGCTCCTCTATTTCTCTCCTGTGAACCTAGCCCCTTCTCCATATTTCTACTTTCAGCGCGAAGGTCGCCTTTTCGAAGTGGACGTGTCCTCGCGTCTGTACGGCATTTTCTTAGGTTGGAGCGATATCTGGTCTGACGAGTCCGTTTCACAGGACGACGACGGCCCGTACTTGGCCTTGGGATTCCGTCTGGGCGAAAAAGGGGAGCAATATGGCTGCAAGGTGCGCTACACAGGAGGCGCGCTTTCGGTGGAAGTTCCGAAAGCAGCGATCCCGCCTGATGGCGTGATCTGGTCCGTTCAACGGGAGGACTATGAAGTCGGGCTTCGCAACGAGGGCGACAGGACCGAGATAGTCCTGCGGCGAGGCGAAGTCCTTACCGTGCTTGAGAGCCTGCCATCCAACGCCGATACAGGTTGGCGTTACTCTCTAAGACCATTTGACGCCATCCCGGAGCTGAGCGGTTTCGTCCTGGGGAATATGGCCCGCTACGGCTGGGGCGATTTCCGTTACTATGCTGTGCGGGGCGATTCCGCTGTTTGCTTTGCGAAGAGTTTTGGGGTGGGAGTCACTGACATCGTTAAGG
>CAZMEF010000036.1:0-11149 GCA_964565305.1 uncultured Eubacteriales bacterium
TGCAATCCTCTGCCATGAGTTCCGCTCCTTGGCGGAACATTCTACGCGACGGCCCTTGTGTCCTCCGCTAGCCGGTGTGGTACTCCTCGACAGTGTCCTTCAAAGACTTGGCGGATTGGGAGAGAGCCAAGGCCGATTCGTGCACTTCGCGGATGGACTCGCTCATCTCTTCAGCCGACGCCGAGACTTCCTCGGTAGCGGCCGCGCTTTCCTCGGAGACCGCCGCGACGTTGTCGACAAGCCGCCTCACTTCCTCGGCGCTCACCGTCATGCTATCCACGGCCACCGCGTTCCCCTCGGCGAGATCCACGATAGTCGCCAGGGTTCTTTGCACGCTTTGACCGGCTTCTTCGACATGGTGCGCGAGTTCTGTCAGGGACGCGATCATGGTCTGCGTTTCCATCGCTCCCTGGTAGATGTGGTCAAGCGACAGGCTCGCTTCCCTTGCCAGGACGCTTCCTGCTTCTACTTCGCCGGCCCCGGATGTGGCGGCGGCCACGGCGTTTCGCGTGGCCATGCTGATCCTGCTAACCAAAGCCCCGATGGCTTTCGTTTCCCGCGAGGAATCCTCCGCCAATTTGCGGACTTCTTCCGAAACTACGGCAAACCCCCTGCCGTGTTCGCCTGCCCTTGCCGCCTCAATCGCCGCGTTTAGAGCCAGAAGGTTGGTTTGGGCCGATATCCCGTTTATGACTTCCACAATCCTGCCGATTTCCGTAGAGTATCCGTCCAGCTCACCTATACAAGAGGTGATATTGCCGGTTGTAACCCTTATGCTGTCCATGTTCGATAGCACTTTCTGGACCGCCTGTGCTCCCTGAGCCGCGACCGCGGCGTTCCTCTCTCCGCATGAACCCGTCATTTCGAGCATTTCCAACATCTCGCGAAGGCGCTTGTCCGACTCGCCGGCGACTTCGGTTGCCTGGTGAACGCCGATGGTCTGGCGTTCTGTTCCGGAAGCCACTTGACCGATGGCCTCTGCGAGGTGGTCCACCGCGACGGCCGTCTTTCTGGCGCTTTCACTTTGATCTTGTGAGCCCGACGCCACCTGCTGGATCGCCCCGGCGATCTGGGCGGTGACCTGTGATGTCTCGTCTGCGCTTCGGGTCAACATGTCACTTGTCGCCGCCACGCGGTCCGCAGTCTCCCAGACTGCCCGCAGCGTCTCCGAGATTCTTCCGGAAAAAAGGTTGAACCATTTCGCCACTTCGCCCATTTCATCATTTGACGATTCGTCGAGCGTGATCGTCAGATCGCCGTCGCCTTCCGCCGCACCGGACAGGGCTTCCGTCAAATGCTGAATGGGCAGGGCCGCGAGGCGCCCCATCACCAACGCCAAGGCGACGCCGGCCAACGTCGTCAATACGGCGCACGTGTACAAGAGCGACAAAGCCTTTGCGCGTTCTTTGGCCCCGACTTCGCGCGCCGCCTCGGCTGCTTTTGTCGAAAGTTCGGCGAGGGATGTGAGGAGCGGCGACAGACGGTCAAAGGACGCCCCCGAGTTCTCCAGCGATTGCGATACTGCACGCTCTGGGGCATCAGGTGAACCGCTAAGCGCGATAGCGGCGGTCTTGTCGGACTCTTCTTCCCATTCCTTGACTGCGGCTTCGAACGGCTCAAAAAGGTTTTGCTCTTCGTCAGTCGTGGCCAGTGGCTTGTACTGCCCCCAGTAAACCTCCGCAGAACGGAATTCGCTCCTTCGTTCCAAGTCGTTTGAACGCGCAAACGCGAGATCGCGCGAGAGCATGGAACGTTCGTTGATTAGGGCACGGTGGAGAGAGAGGTCAAGTTTGAGGACGAGAGAGACCGATTGAAGATGGACGGCGTTCATAGCGGTAACTGTAGAGTCTAGCCGCTTTATCCCCGACGCCCCCGCCAGGACCGTCACCATCATAAGAAGCAGAATCGCCCCGTTGTTGATAGCTACTTTGTGGGTTGTCTTCATGCTTTGCCCGCCCCCAAAATTCGTTTCGCCGCTTTGACGGTGCCAATCGTCACTTCTATTTATCGAAAAAAGGGCGCGGGGGGTGAGGCTCCAGACCTAGATTCTTGGCCTTTGGCTGGTGTTGGCCACGTTTTGGGCCAGAGACCTGATTTTCTTGTAAGCCTTCATGAAAGAATAGGCCACGCGGGTTCCAGTATGGGTGAAGCCGTAAACATGCTCTCTGTAATTGCCTCTTAGCAGGCCATCTTTCCTAATACTGTATTCAAGAGGGGAGCCCGTGAGCACTATCAGATCTGAGATGATGCCGGTTTCAAGGCCCTTTAACATAGCGCTGTAGGTCTTAGGATTGCCGCCGGATGCCTCGTCGATGATGGAGAATGCGTCGCCCAAATCTCTGAGCCGGCGATAGGGATGCCAGAAGATGAAGCTGTAAGCCAGCTTCACGCCCGAGTCGTAGACGTATTTGACCGAATCCACCATCTGTTTTCTGGTGGTTCCTTTGTTGTACAGCTCGATGTCCTGCTCATTGGTCGCGTCCAGGCTCAAGTACATCGTGTCGAGGCCGGCCTCTTTTAGGATTTTCAAGATGTCCGGGTCTACCTCGTCCGCGCGGCAGTAGAGCTCGAAGTTCATCTTGATGTTTTTCTTGACTATGAGGCGCGCGATCTCTTCGGCGCGCCTTCTGCCCTCGGGGCAGTTTCCGAAGAAATCCTCATCCACAAAGCGGAAATGAACGAAGCCGAAATCTCTTTGAAGCATCTCGATCTCTTCTACGACGTTCTCCGGAGAGCGGGCCCGCCACCTCGGACCCGGAGATACGCTTTGGAAAGCGTGGATGGTGCAAAAACTGCAGTGGCCGCCACAGCCCCTGCTCGACAGAAGCGAAGCCGCGGCTTGTCCCGGATTCCTCGATTGGCGGTACATACCGGCTTGGGGCCGCAAAGGAAACGGCAGTTCGTCAAGATTCACGCATAGAGGGCGTGAAGGGGTCTCAGGGTTATTCAGCAAAGACATCCCCTCGACAGCGTGCAGCGACTTCCCGGCACCAATAGTATCTAGGGCATCCGGCAGCGTCGCTTCGCATTCGCCGAGGCCAACCGCTGCGACGAACGGAAAATCCCGCAGAATCTCTTCATGAGCGATGGTCGGGAAATGGCCTCCAAGCAGGACAGGTTGTTTTTGACCGCGAACGAGGCTCAGCAGTTCCGCGGTCTGCGGGAAGAACTGTTGCCAGTTTGAGGAAATGCCTAGGACGTCGAAATCCCGTTTGCGGATCTCGAGAGCCGTTTGCTGAGGGCCCCACCCGTGGAAGGGCGCGTCCAGCACTTCCACCGAAATGCCGGCTTTCTCGCAAGATGCCGCCAAGTACCCGACTCCTAAGTATTCGTAGAAGCCGCGGTAGAAGTTGCCCTTTCCAAACGGCCAACCGAAATTATGAGGGGCGCTCACCAAAAGCAGCCTCGGCCCGAAGTTTTGCATCTCTTCATCCCGCCAAATTTCGCGGTATCCCTCCACGACGTTATCTATTTAGACCTTTGCCGAATTTCTGCGGAAGATCGGGCAAATCCTGCCAAGAGTGCGCCGTCTCAGAGAACGCAATCCCGAGGAGGTGAGAAGGTGCGAGCGTTGACGGAAATATCGGTCTGCGCGAAGCTTCCCTTGGTTCTGCACCCGCTGGTGGCCTCTGAACTTACGGAGTGGGAGAGTCGGGCGTCGAAGATCCCGGACAAGACTTTGCGTGAACAGGCCCTATCGAGTCTCCGTCGCAAACGCTTTCATTGCGTGGGAGGCTCACTTCTGGGCCTTTTGGCTCCGGAAAGGGTCAGGGAAATTGTCAAGGCTATCGTCGCGATCCAAACCATAAGCGACTACCTCGACAATCTTTGCGACAGGGCTCACGTCCGGCCGGATTACGATGCTTTCATGTTGCTCCACGAAGCGCTGATGTGTTCGGTGGATCCCCGCCGCGAGGTCAGGGACTTCTACGCGTTGTATCCTCTTGGCCGCCGGCGCTCTCGTCCGGACGCTCCCGATGGCGGCTACCTCCATGCTCTCGTAGAGGTCTCAAGATCAGTGGTCAAGGAGTTGCCGCAATACGGCGTCGTACGAGAAAGGGTCCTGCGGCTTTGCGGACTGTACTCTGAAATGCAATCAGCCAAGCACCTAGACCCCGCCTGTCGGGTCGTACGAATGGTGGACTGGTTCGAGGAGAAGAAGCGGGGCGCGCTCTGGAGCGGGCGTAGCGCGGAACTGTCTTGGCCGGAATTCGCCGCCGCCGCGGGTTCGACGTTGGGTACTTTCTGCCTCATTTCATCGGCCTCGAAGCCAAGTCTCGCCGAAGAGGAGGCAGAACTCTTGGACGAAGCCTACTTTCCCGCGATCTGCGGACTTCACATCCTTTTAGACTACCTGGTTGACCTTCGCGAAGACCGGGAGGGCGGCGATCTAAACTTCGTGGCCCACTACTCTTCTTTGGAACAAGCGGTGGCTCGATTACAGAATTTCGTCCTTCTGGCAAAGGAGGCCGCGTCGAGGCTGGACGCTCTGCCGGGCGTAGTGCCGGCGAGAATCCACTCATCATTGGTCAAGGGGCTTCTGGCCATGTACCTTTCGGATTCCAAAGTCGCGGAACAGGGATTAGCTGAAGCGGCAAAGAAGATGATCGGGACTGCGGGCGCTCCTGTAGGTTTTCTCAAGGGAGCGTGCGGGCTAGCTCGACGGACGCTGCGCTTCTAGGCCTCATACCTGCGGCGAGGCGATTCTTTTGACCGCACTGACGACCCAACACGCGTGTCTAGCGTAGTAAGATTGTAGGGGGGGACGCCATGAGGTATTGGATTGGCTGGCTTGTCGTTTCCGTGGCGTGTGTGATAGTCGAGATGATGACCGAGGGTTTTTTCATGCTTTGGTTCGGCATCGGGGCGGCCGCCGCCGGCATTGCGGCCTATCTTGGGGCTTCTGTGTCTTGGCAGTTCACCTTCTTTATCGGGGTTTCCGCCTGCCTCGTCTTGTCGACTAAGGGGCTTACCGACAGAATGGTGAAAAAGAGCCGCGTTGTGAAGACAAATGTGGACGCCCTACCCGGGAGACAAGCGTTGGTGACAGAGGAGATACGTTCCGAACAGGCGGGAAAGGTCAAGATCGAGGGAGAGTTATGGAGCGCCAGGTCCGCGGACGGAACGCGGGTCCCGGCCGGGGTGACCGTTACGATCGTCAAGGTGTCCGGAGTCCACGTTATAGTCCGGCCCCCGGAGTAGGTTTGGGTACCAGAGGAAAACCGGAAGGAGGCTACGAACATGGGACCTCAATTGGTGTTCATGGCGTTAATCCTGCTAGTGCTGGCCTTTGCGTCTACCGCCATCAGGGTGGTTCACCAGGCAAGGGCGGGAATCGTGGAAAGGTTGGGTAGGTTTCACAGGACGGCGGTCACAGGCGTAAATGTCCTGATTCCGGTCATCGATCACATGCGGGCTATCATAGACATGCGGGAGCAATTGGTGGATTACCCTCCGCAACCGGTTATCACCAAGGATAACGTCACGATGCAGATCGACACCGTCGTGTATTACCAGGTGACGGACCCCGTGAAGTACACGTACGAGATCGCGAATCCCAGGGCCGCCATAGAATACTTGGCCGTAACCACTTTGCGAAACATAGTCGGCGACATGGATCTGGATCAAACGCTGACTTCTCGCGACACGGTCAACGCGAGGTTGCGGGAGATTTTGGACGAGGCGACAGACAAGTGGGGGATTAAGGTCACCCGGGTGGAGATCAAGAACATCGCTCCCCCAAGAGACCTGCTAGACGCGATGGAGAAGCAAATGAGGGCCGAGCGCGAAAGGCGCGAATCAATCCTCAAGGCTGAGGGCGACAAACGATCTTCGATTCTGAGGTCGGAAGGCGAAAGAGAGGCCCAGATCCAAAGGGCCGAAGGAGAGCGTCAATCGGCCATCCTTAGAGCGCAAGGAGAAGCGGAGGCAATCCTCGAGGTCCAGCGAGCGAAGGCGGAAGGCATCAAGATGGTGTACGGGGCCATTAAGGAGTCCGAACCGACCAAGGAAGTGGTCGCTATCAGGTCCATGGAAGCGCTTGAAAAAGTGGCCCAAGGACAGGCGACCAAAATCATCGTCCCGGTGGAAGCGGCGGGAGTCTTAGGGGCTCTATCGGGTCTGGTCGGGGTTCTCGGAGCGGGCGGCGCCGGTGAAGCGAGTAGCTCTGGCGGCCCGGGCGGTGCGAGCGCTAAGGGAGAAAGGCCGTAAGAGCAGGCCGCGGTTGAGACGATTTTGATAGGGTTGAAAAACGGGGGCCTGGAGAAGGCCCCCTGTTTGTATACAAAACCGTGCACACCTTTATTGGCAGATAAGGGCGCTTATGATACGATTGCCACATTATTTCTGGGGAGGAGCCACGCTGCCCCGCACCGATACCGCGCTCCGACCTCACCGAGGAGACTCCTGTCATGGCCATCCATACCGATCTTTGCGATCTTCTGGGAATAGAACACCCGATCATCCAGGGGGGGATGGCGTGGGTAGCTACTGCCGAACTTGCGGCGGCCGTCAGCGAGGCGGGCGGCCTTGGTCTTATCGGTGCGGGAAGCGCTCCTCCGGACATAGTGCTTGAACAGGTCCGTAAGGCGCGAACTCTCACGAGCAAGCCCTTCGGCGTGAATGTCTACTTCCTTTCGCCGTTTGCGGGAAAGGTCCTCGCCATGCTGGTCCAGGAACGAGTACCGGTCATTACCACAGGCGCCGGAAACCCCGGAAAGTATCTGCCGGCTATCAAAGAGGCGGGCATCAAAGTGTTGGCTGTGGTCTCATCCGTGAACCTCGCAAAAAGGTTGGAGCGTTCCGGGGTGGACGGCCTTGTCGCCGAAGGGATGGAGTGCGGCGGGCACATCGGAGAGATCGCTACCTTCCCGCTGATTCCACAGATTGTCGACGCAGTGAAGGTTCCCGTCGTGCTCGCCGGAGGCGCCTTCGACGGAAGAAGTCTTGCCGCGGCACTGGCTTTGGGCGCAAGCGGGATCCAACTTGGAACGCGGTTTGTCTGCGCAAAGGAGTGCACGGTTCACCCCAACTATAAGAAAGCCATCATCGCTGCCCGGGATAGGGCCACCGTGGTAACGGGCGTTTCTACGGGGCATCCCGTGCGCGTTCTTGACAACAGGCTCGCTCGTCGTTTCACCGAAGCCGAAAGGGCGGGGGCCAAACCCGAGGAGTTGGAGGCGCTCGGAACGGGCGCGTTGAGGCTGGCGACGGTCGTTGGAGATATGGACAACGGGTCCGTCATGGCGGGGCAGGTGGCCTCGATGGTGAACCGGGTAGAGTCGTGTTCTGACATAGTGCGCGACATAATGGAAGGCGCGGAACGAACGCTTCGCGCGATCAGTAGCCGCTTTGGAGGCATTTCTCTTGACACCAACTGTGATTTTCTGTAATAATACTTTCGAAGCGATTGCCATTTAGCTCGTTCCGTCTGATCGCTGAATCTCCACAGTGTGGGGAACGGGGGACCCAATCACTCGGGGCTAATCACATTCTTTGTGTAGGGCCAAAACTTTCGGCCCGAGCCCGTCAGCTAACCTCGTAAGCGTGGAAAGGATAGGCGGCCTCTCTGGCGGCTATATTTGATACCGCCCCTGCCGGTTGATCCACCACATCAGCAAAGCGGATGGCGCAAGAGCTGGTACTTATCGCCTTATCTCACTATGGGAGAGAGGGGGGCTTGGATGCGCGTTGCCATCTTGACTAACCGCTCCGGGGAAACCGTTCTAAACAGGACCGATCCCAACGCCCAAAGGCAGGCCCTCGCGACGCGCGAAGCCGTTCGGGACGCCGTCGTGGAGCTGGGGTTCGATGTTCGCGTACTGGAGGTCGGCCCTTCGTTTC
The DNA here is from genome assembly GCA_964565305.1 of uncultured Eubacteriales bacterium. Classification (GTDB taxonomy): domain Bacteria; phylum Bacillota; class Sulfobacillia; order Fermentithermobacillales; family Fermentithermobacillaceae; genus DULO01. The sequence continues at coordinate 7,843 of CAZMEF010000036.1, forward strand.
TTGTGGATCTGGAAGAGACGCAGCCGGATGTCGTGTTCAATCTTGCCACGGGGTATAGAACGAGGGGCGATCAGGCCAACATCGCCGCCGCGTTGGAACTGTCCGGGATACCGTTCACGGGCTCGTCATCTCGTGCTCACGTCTTGGGACTTCAAAAGCATCTGGCCAAACTCGTGATGCGGCAATCCGGCATCCCGACGCCCGAGTATTTGGTGGTGGAAGACAGTTCTCCGTTTTCCGATCCCGACGCGTTGTCTCGTCTAAACGTGCCTGTGATGGTCAAGCCGGCAGCCGAGGGCTCGAGCCTTGGCATCTCATCTGACAGCGTAACGACGCGACCGGGGAAAATACCCGCGCTCGTTCGGGATCTCCTCACCCGTTACGGTCCGCCGGTCCTTGTTGAGGAGTACATCGATGGCCGGGAGTTCACCGTGGGCCTGCTCGGCTACCCTGAGCCGGAAGCGCTTCCGGTTGAAGAAATCGTCTTCCGTGACGGCGCGATACTCAGCTACAGCGTGAAGTCGAGGGATAACATCACGCCGGTTTGCCCGGCCGAGATCTCCGAAAGCCTTTCGGATGAGATGAAACGTATGGCGAAGCGCGCGTTCAAGGCTTTGGGCTGCCGCGACTTCGCGAGAGTAGATTTTCGTCTATCAAAAGATGAAAGGCCGTTTGTCCTGGAAATCAACACTCTACCCGGGCTCATGCCCGACTACAGCGAGTTTCCGCGGATTGCGAAGGCAGCGGGACTCAGTTACCAAAGCATGATCGCAAAAATTCTGAAGGGGGCGCTGCGGCGCCTAAATGAAGAGGAGGCGCGATAAGATGGCCGAGTATTCAATTCTGGAACTTACTTCTGTAAAGCCTGGCTACGTCGTCATCGGAGCGGGTAACGGCGGCCAAGCCATGGCGGGCTTCTTGGCCATGCGCGGGTTTCGCGCAAACCTGTGGAACAGGTCCCAAGATGTAGTGGACCGGATAAATCAAATGGGCGGAATCCAACTTGAAGGGCATTACAGTGGCTTTTCTGTACCAAACCTTGTTACGAGCGACATGGGGAAAGCGTTGGACGGCGCGAAGGTCGTGCTCGTGGCGGTGCCGGCATCCGGCCACGCTTCGGTCGCCCGAGCCATGGCCCCACATCTCGCTGACGACCAAATCATCGTTCTGAATCCTGGAAGGACGGGTGGAGCGCTATCGTTTAGGCAGGACCTACGCTCCGCGGGCTGCAAAGTCCGCGTAATCGTAGCGGAAGCCGGAACTTTCATCTACGCCAGCAGGACAAAGGAACCGGGCAGATCGTTCGTCTATGGGGTCAAAAAACACGTGAGCGTCGCGGCCTTGCCCGCCAACAAGACCATGACGGTGCTTAGGGCGCTGCGTCCCGCTTTTCCCCAGTTCATCCCGGCTGAAAGCGTGCTTGCGACCAGTCTTGACAACATAGGGGCCATTTTCCACCCGGCTCCAACTCTATTGAACGCGGGCAGAATCGAGTGCGGTGAAAAATACGATCATTACAAGACTGGCATCTCGCCTGCGATTGCCAATCTCTTGTCAAGGATGGACGGCGAACGCGTGGCTATCAGCCGCGCTCTTGGAGTGGCGGGCAGATCCGTCATGGAATGGCTCAACGATACCTATGGGATCACGGCCCCGGACCTGTACACGGCTATCCAGAAAAACCCGTCGTATGACGATATCGTCGCGCCCTCGACGCTGGAAACCCGCTATATCTTCGAAGACGTGCCTTTCAGTCTCGTCCCCCTCATGGCGTTAGGCGAGGTGGCGGGAGTGAAGACACCGGCGATCGAGTCAGTAGTGCTCTTGGCCGAGGCCATGATGAATCGCGATTTCCGCACGTCGGGACGAGGGCTTGACGCCATGGGACTACGGGGACTCAAGCGCGACGAACTATCGCGTTACGCTATGGAAGGGGTTGATTAAGTGGAAAAAGCGACTAGAGCGCAACGCGGCGTCATGGTGGGGGCCGCGATGGGAGATTGCGTACACGTCGCCGGAGTGCTGAACTTTTTGCGCCTAGCGGCATCCCACGGTTTTGAAACCCTTTTCATGGGAGCGGCCAAGACCCCCGAGGAGATCGTGAAGGCGGCCAAAGAACGCGACGCGTCCGCTCTTGCCGTGGGTTACCGGTTGGATCCCGATGCGGCAGGTCACCTTTTCGTGAGGCTTCGGGATGCTCTTGCCGGGGCCGGTATCTCTCCGACGCTTATGCTGGGGGGGACTCCGCCTGTCGCGGAAGTGGCCCGTTCGACGGGGATGTTTGACGCCGTTTTTTCTGGAAAAGAAGACGTCGACGACGTTATCGCGTATCTTCGCGGAAGGGATCTCACGCGGCGGGGAAATCAGGCCGCGTATCCGGGCACCTTGGTGGAGCGCATACGGTCGAAGGAACCCTATCCCATAATACGTCACCATTTCGGCCTGCCCTCCGTGAAAGACACCGTGGAGGGCGCGGAACGGATCGCGGAATCCGGAGTACTCGATGTGCTATCCCTAGGGCCGGACCAGAACTTCCAAGAGCATTACTTTCATCCGGGCAATATGGATCATGATCAGGACGGATCGGGGGGCGTGCCCATCAGATCCGAATCCGACCTGAACCTTCTCTGGCAGGCCACCCGACGGGGCAACTATCCGTTGATGCGATGCTATAGCGGCACCCAGGACGTGATCCGCATGGCGGGCCTTTTGCGAGACACCATCCACAACGCGTGGGGCGCGATCCCTCTGTTTTGGTACAACGTTTTGGATGGCAGAGGCCCCAGGTCAGTAGAGCGTTCGATATCTGAAGCGATCGAGGCGATAGCCTGGCACGCAGGGCAGCGAATTCCCGTGGAGGTCAACGAGTCTCACCATTGGAGCTTGAGGGACGCCCCCGATGTAGTCGCCGTGGCGGCGGCTTTCCTGGCCGCCTACAACGCGAAAAAGGCGGGAGTCCGGGATTACGTTTCCCAGTACATGCTCAACACTCCGCCAGGTACAACGGCGGCGATGGATCTCGGAAAGATGCTCGCCAAGGATGAACTAATCGGCGACTTGGCCGACGGAGAGTTTCGCGTGTTCCGGCAGGTGCGGGCCGGATTGTCGAGTTTTCCTACGGACTTGTCGTTGGCAAAGGGCCAACTCGCCACATCCACTTTGGTCGGCATGAACCTCAAGCCGCACATTGTACACGTCGTGGGATTCTGTGAGGGCGATCACGTGGCGAATCCCGAAGATGTGATAGAAAGCTGCAGGATAGCCAGGGGCGTAATCAGGAACTGCCTGCAAGGGATGCCCGATATGA
>CAZMEF010000037.1:0-4388 GCA_964565305.1 uncultured Eubacteriales bacterium
CAGTTCCCAGGCAGTCAGTCTTGAACCCTGAAGGAAAGGCCGTGTTTCGTCCGCGAACACCATGGTCACCTTGCCTAATTCGAAGGCTCGCCTTATGACTCCGAGGGCAGTACCGTAACCGCCCGTCGCCAAAGCGCCGGCGTTACAGTGCGTGAGTATCCGGGCATTTTCTGGAACGAGCCGGGCGCCGCACCCGGCGATAGAGCGATTTGTCGACACGTCCTCTCGCTCAATGTCGATCGCTTCTTGAGCGGTGACCTCGACAACGCAGACGGTTCCACACTCTAGCGCCCGAAGCGCCTTTTTGAGGACTCTGTCCACCGCCCAGCGAAGGTTGATGGCAGTCGGCCGGGCGCCCGCCACATGATCTGCGGCTTCTTTGAGGCGGTCTGCGAACTCGCGCCTCACGTCGCCTTCGTCCGGGCCAGTAGGCAGTTCTCTTCGTATCTCAACCGCCGCCAACGCCAAGCCGTACGCGCCTGCTATTCCGATGGCCGGAGCCCCCCGGACAACCATATCCTTGATAGCGCCGGCCACAGAGCGAAAATCGGAACATGGAACATATTGTATGCGTTCAGGCAGAACTCTTTGGTCTAGGAGAAGGAGTTCGCCGTCTTGCCATTTCACCGCCTGGACCACATTGTCACCTCACGGCATAGCCCGCCTCAAATCTTCCTCGCACCGGCAACCCCTGTGAGGAGGCAAGGCTTTGATGATACCGGCGATAAGAGTCTTCAATTTCTCGTTGTTGGCGCTAAAGACCTTTACCACATCATCCTGTGCCACCGGTCTGACGTCCTCCCGTCCTTCCAGCCCCGCATCGTAATCGGTGATCAAAGATACGTTCAGGTAACACATTCCGAGTTCTCGTGCCAATATGACCTCCGGGTACCCGGTCATATTTATGACCTTCCACCCCATAGATGAAAACCATCGCGACTCAGCCTTTGTGGAGAACCTGGGCCCTTGGATGATGACCATCGTGCCGTCGGCATGAAATGGCAAACCCAACTCCGTCGCCGTGCTGATCGCCACGCCTCTTATTTCCGGGCAATAAGGTTCGGCGGAACTAATATGGACTGCGCTGGGACCATCGAAGTACGTATCCTTTCGGCCCGTGGTGCGATCGACGAACTGATCGCATATCACGAAGTGGCCCGGCTCGACCTCCGGACGTAGGCTTCCGGCGGCGCACGGACCTATTACTCTCTCGACTCCCAGCTGTTTGAGAGCCCAAAGATTAGCCCTGTAGTTCAGAACGTGCGGTGGAAACTGGTGATGTCTGCCGTGCCTCGGCAGGAACGCTACGGACCTCCCCGCCAACGTCCCGATGGATATGAGGTCGCTGGGGGCTCCGAAAGGGGTGTCCATTTTGGTTTCTGTAACCTCATCGAGAAACTTGTAGAATCCGGTTCCCCCTATCACAGCGATGCTGGCTTTTGGCAACATAGTATCGCCGCGGCGCGGCTTCCCTCCCTAAGGCTCTTCAGGCTCTATTTCATCGGCTTCGAACACTCCGCACGCGGACAATCTATCCGGCGGCTCTATCCTCATCACCCTCACACCAAGTGAAGCTCTGTGCTGGAGCTTAACCTCTGACAATCTCGTGCGTATGGCGACGCCTTCCGCGGTCATAAGCAGGGCCTCGTCAGCTTGATGCACAATTCTCATCACTGTCAGAGGGCCGCTCTTCTCTGTCACCTTTAGGGCGATTACCCCGCCGCCTCCCCTTCTGTGAAGGGGAAACTCCTCAACAGGAGTGACTTTGCCGTAGCCGTAAAGGCTCAGCAAGAGCACCACGCCTCCCGGGAAGGTGTTGTCCGCCCCGATCACATAGTCGTCCTTGCGCAGCCGCATGCCGATGACCCCTGCCGCCTCGCGCCCCATGGAGCGGACATCGTCCACCCTAAACCGCAGGGTCTTTCCGTCGGCGCTCGCCACCAACATCTCGTCGTCGCCCGACACGTGTTTGACCTTTATGAGGGAATCGCCCTCCTTCAAGGTCAGGGCCCTTAGGCCGGATCTGCGGATGTTGGAGAAGTCCGCGAAAGGCGTTCTCTTGCAGATTCCGTTTTTGGTGACGAAGAACAAATCCCCGCCTTCGTCTTGGCTGACAGGTATGAGGGCCGTCACCCTCTCGTCATCAGAAAGCTGGACGAGCCGCGAAACCAGGTGTCCTTTAGCCTGCTTTCCCGCCTCGGGAATATCATAGACCCTAAGCCAGTAAACCTTGCCGGAGGTAGTAAATAGGAGCAGCGATTGTCTGGTGGTCACCGTAAGGACTATATCCACAAAGTCCTCTTCACGCATCTGCATCGCGGTGGCGCCCAACCCCCCCCGCCTTTGGCTTCTGTACAAGGTGAGGGGCATGCGCTTGATGTAGCCCATTCGCGTGAGCAGAACTGAAACGCTTTCTTCGACGATGAGCTCTTCTTCCCTAATGTCCAAGGCGGCATCTACGATCCGCGTTCGCCTGGGGTCGGCGAAAGCCTTCTTGACGTCGCGCAACTCCTTCTTGATGATCCCCATGACCATGCGATCAGAGGCCAACACGGCACGGAGGAACTCGATCTCCTTTAGAAGCTTGCTCCGCTCCTCCATGATCTTGTCGCGCTCGAGGCCCGTCAGCTGGTGCAGCCTCATGTCCAAGATGGCGGAAGCCTGAATATCGTCGAGGCCGAAGCGCTCTTTCAGGCCCTGGTGCGCCACGGGTCGCGATGAGGACGACCGGATAAGCGCGATGACCTCGTCCAGATGATCGAGCGCGATCACCAATCCCGCCAGTATGTGGGCTCGCTCCTCCGCCTTACGGAGCTCGAACTTGGTTCGTCTTATGACGACGTCCTTTCGGTGCATGAGGTAGTAATGGAGCATACCCTTCAACTGCAAAACCTGTGGCCGTCCGTCCACCAGCGCGAGCATTATCCCGCCGAAACTGGTCTGTAGATTCGTGTGCTTGAACAACTGGTTCAGCACGACTTCGGCTTCGACGTCACGCCTCACCTCAATGACGATTCGGAGGCCTTCTCGCTTATCGCTTTCATCTCTAAGATCCGTTACACCTTGAACTTTCTTGTCTCTCACCAAAGCCGCTATCGATTCGATAAGCCGGGCTTTGTTTACCTGATAGGGAAGTTCGTCGACGATGATGGTCTGCTTGCCGTTCTTCTCTTTCTCGATCCGAGTTTTGGCGCGAAGCGTCAGGATGCCTCGCCCCGTCGCGTACAGCTGCCGTATGGCATCAGACCCCACTATAAGCCCCGCTGTCGGGAAGTCGGGACCCTGTATGTACATCATGAGCTCCAGCGAACTGAGGTCCGGTTTGTCGATCAGGGCGTCCAGCGCGTCCAGAACCTCGCCTAAGTTGTGAGGAGGGATGTTGGTCGCCATGCCGACCGCTATGCCGGCGGATCCATTGACGAGAAGATTGGGTATTCGAGAAGGAAGCACAGCGGGTTCCTTGAGGCTGTCATCGAAGTTTGGGAGCCAGTCGACCGTCTCTTTTTCGATGTCCACCAAAAGCTCCTCGGCAAAGACCGTGAGCCTCGCCTCAGTGTACCGCTGGGCGGCCGCCGGGTCTCCGTCAACAGAGCCGAAGTTGCCGTGTCCGTCCACCAGGGGATAGCGCATGTTGAAGGGCTGGGCCAACCTGACAAGGGCGTCGTATATGGCCGATTCGCCGTGCGGGTGATATTTGCCCATGGTTTCGCCGACTATCCTCGCCGATTTCTTGTGCGGCTTGTCGTGGCGAAGGCTCAGATCGTCCATGGCGAAAATAATCCTGCGTTGGACGGGCTTAAGGCCGTCCCTCACGTCAGGAAGGGCCCGGGAGACGATGACGCTCATAGAGTAATCTATAAAGGAGCGTTTCATCTCCTCTTCTATTAGGGTTGGAATGATGCGGGAAGGATCGTTTGCCATATGCGGCCTCCTAGGCTATGGTATCGAGGTCCTTTACGAGATGCGCGTTTGCCTCGATGAATTCTCGCCTGGGTTCGACCTTGTCGCCCATGAGGACCGTGAAAATACCGTCCGCAAGAACGACGTCTTGGATGGTGACAAGTCGCATTGTCCTTGTCTCTGGATCCATTGTGGTTTCCCAGAGCTGATGGTAGTCCATTTCTCCCAAACCCTTGTAACGCTGTATGGTGACGCCCTCGCGTCCGGTCTTCTTCAGGTATTGTTCCAGTTCATCGTCTGACTTCAGATACTTCTCCGATCTTCCCTTCTTGACCATGTAAAGCGGGGGCTGCGCGATGTATAGGTATCCGTTTTCTATGAGACCGGGCATATATCTGTAGAAAAAAGTCAAAAGCAGCGTGCAAATGTGGCTGCCGTCCACGTCGGCATCTGTCATGATGATTATCTTGTGGTATCTGGCTTTGCCT
>CAZMEF010000037.1:4398-10988 GCA_964565305.1 uncultured Eubacteriales bacterium
CTCCGATGCCCGTGCCGATGGCAGTGATGAGCGAGCGAATCTCCTCGTGAGCAAGCGCCCTGTCCAGCCTGGCCTTCTCGACGTTGAGGATCTTGCCTCTGAGCGGAAGGATGGCTTGGAAATGGCGGTCCCTCCCCTGCTTGGCCGACCCTCCCGCCGAATCGCCCTCTACCAGAAACAACTCGGACACGCGCGGATCTTTCGCGGAGCAGTCGGTAAGCTTCCCGGGAAGCGAAGTTATTTCCAAGGCGCCTTTTCGCTTAGTCAACTCCCTGGCCTGCCGGGCGGCCTCTCTGGCACGCGCGGCCACAATGGCCTTCAAGGCTATCGTTTTCGTTAACCCGACGTTTCCTTCGAGGAAGCCCACCAGAATCTCGGTGACCACCGCCTGAACGATGCCTGCGACTTCGGAGTTGGTGAGTTTGGTTTTCGTCTGGCCCTCAAACTGGGGATCCGGCACCTTGACGTGAAGAATGCCTACTATCCCTTCTCGTATGTCCTCGCCCGAAAGGTTTCCGTCGTTTCCTTTAATGACCCCGGCTTTCCTGGCGAGATCGTTTATCACCCTTGTAAGGGCCGCTTTGAATCCGGCTTCGTGCGTGCCGCCTTCTGTCGTCCGGATAGTGTTGGCGAACGATAGAAGCGTCTCCGCGTAGCCGTCGTTGTACTGGAAGGAAAAATCGACGTCCACCCCGTCTTTGGAGGCGGAGCCGGATATGGGATCTTTGTGCAACACGCCTTTGTTTTTGCTGAGCGTCCGCACAAATTCCTCGATCCCGCCTTCGAACAAATGAGTAACCTGTTTATCGGTGCGCTCGTCGCTAAGATTGATCAAAAGCCCACGGTTCAGATAGGCGAGTTCCCTAAGACGCAGCGAAACTCTATCGAAGTTGAAGGTAGTATCCTCAAATATCTGGTCGTCTGGCAGAAACTTGGTCGTTGTGCCGGTCTCATCTGTGACGCCTACGACCTTCAGCGGTTCCACTGTCTTTCCGCGCTCGAATCGGATCCTGTGCATGCCTCCGTCGATCCGGACCGTCACTTCCATGAAGGCCGACAGCGCGTTTACAGCCGAAACCCCGACTCCGTGAAGCCCTCCGGAGACCTTGTAGGCGCCCCCTCCAAACTTGGAGCCGGCGTGGAGCTTGGTCATCGCTACTTCTACGGCGGGAAGACCCACTTGCGGATGGATGCCTATCGGGATTCCGCGGCCATTATCCTGGACCGTGGCCGTGCCGTCCGCGCCCAAGGTGACGTCGATTCTCGTACAGAACCCGTTGAGCGCCTCGTCCACACTGTTGTCCACTACTTCGTAAAGACAGTGATGGAGACCCTCCGCTTCGATGGTGCCGATATACATACCGGGGCGACGCCTTACGGCCTCGAGCCCTTCGAGGACCTTTATTTGCTGGGCGCCGTACTCTCTGTTATCGACCGTACCTTCGCTCAAAGTGCCCCACCCCTCACACATCTTACCATATAAACCGGCACATCCGAACTTACGTTTGCATGAGCCTCCGCCTTAAGGCGCTCATGGACACCGGCAGAAGCAATACTTTCCTACCTGTTATCAGAACCGACTTGGGGGTCTGCGCGCTCTCAGTCAGCAGGCCGTGAGCGCGCGCGTGGCCAATGAACATCCGGTTGTCAGAAGACATCGCCGTTCCGGCAAGATCCAACGCTACAACGACCTCGTCCAAGTCAACGACCCGGCCGGCGCCTACCCATCTCAGATTCATCTTGCGGGCCGCCCCTTTCCAACAAGCGGCGCGATCTTCGGGCCAAGGATCCGGATGATCTGCTTTGCGTTTAATCCGTCCGCCTTCTTGCCTGACCGAAGCGAAAACAGTTTGGACGCTGCATCTCTAATGACCCTATCGGGACGTACTCTTTTGACCTCGCCTCCAAGGTATGTCCAGACAAGGGCCATCCACCTGGACTCGAGTTCGCTTCTCGCCCGTTCTACAGCGACTTTTGACCGGATGCCACTTGATTCCATCACTTCCTCGTCGGAAACCTCCGGCGTCTTCTCGAGAACAGCCATAGCCCTATGATAGCCTTCCGACTCTGTCCGCCATTGGCAGAGAGGGCAGCAATGGTTCTCTCGACGGAACATGTGTCCACAGCGTGGGCAAACCTCGAATCCCTCCGCCCTCAACCTGGCGACTCGCGCCTCCATCGTCTTCCTCAGCCTTAGGAAGGTCTCTTCCGGTGTGCCAGGGGCCCCTCGGGCGGCACGGCGTTCTTGGCCCAAAACCCTCCGATGATAGCCCTCTCGGAATGTGTCCTGTCGCGCAGTGGAACGCCACTGACGTTCTGAGAAGTGTATTTCCCGGAAATATATGGCTCCCAGCGCGCTGTTAACGCGTTTTAAGATATCGTCTCCCATGAAGGTAAGTTCTTGAGCCCAGACAGATGACGCGGTAGCGACGATAAGTGAATCTCCATCAACCCGGCGCGGTTTTGCGTATCGTGCCATGTCTCCGACGATGGACTGCCACAATAGGTACACCTGATATCTTTGCGCTTTGGCTCCCAGCCCGAGATCCGCGAGATTCCGGTCCAGGACTTTCCCGAGGTTTTCAGGAAAGGTCATGACGGCGTCACAGTCCCGTTTACGACCTTGAACATGTGGACGATTTCCTGCATGCGCGGAACGGGGTCTGTTGAAGTAAGGAGTATCTGATGACCGTACTCGCACAGAGAAAGAACCTTGCGCCTCCTACGCTCGTCAAGCTCCGAGAAAACATCGTCCAGCAACAACGTCGGCTTCTTTCCGAATTTGGACTCCAGCGCCTTCGCTTCCGCCATGCGGAGCGCTAAAGCCACGCTTCTCTGCTCTCCTTGAGAGCCGAAATAGCGCACCGTTTTTCCGCCGAAAGTCACGACCAAGTCGTCGCGGTGAGGCCCGACGAGCGTGACTCCTCTCGCTCTTTCCTCTCCAGCAAGTTCATCCAACCTTTTCTCGAACATATCCTCCACCGTGCCCCCGCTAGGGTCGGTTTGCCCAAGGGAACAGAAGTAATCTACTTCGCATTCATCGCCCGATATGAAACGATAGGTGTCGGATACTTGGTGGGCAAAAGTGGCCATGAGTCCCAGGCGCTTTCTTACGACGTCTGCCCCGGACGAAATCAGGATCTCTCCGAGGCTTTTTAGGGCCCCTTCCCACCCCGGGTTCGCAAACGCTTTCTTAAGCGCGGAGTTGCGACGCGTCAGTGCGTCCTCGTAACGCGACAGCTGCTTTGCGTAAAGCGGATCGAGGCGGGAGAGCAGTGAGTCGAGCAGCCTGCGTCTTTGCGCGGAACCACGTTTGACCATGTAGAGATCGTCTGGGGAAAAGTAAACGCAGGGAAACTTAGCCGTGAGCTCCGGCCGTTTCGCCGGGGCGTCGTCTATCGAGATTCGCCGCCGCAACGACGGAGTTAACTGGGTTTCGATTTTTATGTAAGACGTGTCACCATCTGCTTCGGCTAAGCGGCCACCGACGGCGAATCGCTCTTTCCCCCACATCGCGAGATCAAGCTCTCGTTCTGCTCGCGGCGATGTCAGGGTCGACAGGTAATAACACCCCTCGAGGAGATTGGTTTTGCCCTCCGCGTTGCTGCCGAAAAAGAGGGACACGCCCGGAGGGATTGCGAGCTCCAGATATCCGTAGTTTCGAAAATCGAGAAGATGCAAAGACGAAAGCGTCACGTCTTAAAAAGTACCTTTCGGGCTGCTCATAGGCATCACAATATACGTAGCCTCGACAGCCGCCGCATCGTCGCCCGTAGGAACCGGTTCAAGTTTCATGGGGCTGACTTGTCCCGATACGCCTATGAACGTGTCTTGCGTAGAGATCTTGCCCAACGCTTGGAGGATATAGCGATGTTGAACCCAAATTTCTATGTCTTCACCTGTGAGTATCGCCGGCACGCTTTCCTCCATGCGACCTTTTTCGCTGGAACCAGCCTTGACCATGAGCGCCCCCGCCCGGCTGTCGAACAACACCCTCATTGCCCGGTCCTCTTCGCTGGCCACAATAGCCGCTCTCGAAGCGGCCCGTAACAGGCTCTCTGTAGGCACCCTGGCGCTGGACGAGAAAGACTTCGGGATGACCTGTTCATATGCGTAGTATTGACCATCGATGAGGCGGGAGAAACATGACATCGCTTTGGTCGAAAAGTAAACGTGATTCGGTGACAAACACAACTCCACCGTGCCGTCGTTTTCGCTATCCGACAGTCGGGCTATGTCCGAAAGAACGCTCGCGGACATGATAGCCTTGGCGTCCGCTGCCGGAACCTCGGCCTTGGCCCTTGAAAGAGCAAACTGATCCGTACTAACTATGACGAGGCGTCCGTCTTTGAACTCCAAAAGGCACGCACCCCAGAGAGGTCTCGCAGGGTTGGACACAGCGCACGTAGCGCCTATTTTCACGGCTTCTCGGAAAAGATCGGCGGGCAGAGAAACGTGATCGCCGTTCTTGCTTTCAGGCCACCGGGGAAAATCGTCGGCGGGTACAGCGTTTAGTACCATCTCTGATCCACCGGCTCTCACTGTCAGGGCCCACGCCGATTCGTCGAGGGTCAGGTTCACTTCTGAGGAGGATATGGTCCGCACCACGTCCTCTAATATCTTGGCAGAAACCACCAACGAACCTCCGGCTTGCACTTCCGCTTGCGCGCTGACTCTCACGCCCCAATCCAAATTCGTGCCGGAGAATACAAGCTGATCGGACAGTGCTTCAATTAGGCATCCCTTGATTGAGGGCATCGTTGTCCGGGAAGGGATTGGACGGGATGCAGTCTGGATGAGCCAGGCAAGGCTTTCCTTCGAAACGGTCACGTTCACCGGATTGATCTCTCCCTTCTATATCTATTTAGTCTATGTGATCTATTTAAAACAACCGTAGTAGTAGGGGCCGTCGGAATGTTCATAACCCATGATTCTACCAGTTAGATGCTAGTTCCTTCCTTGTGAGGCGTTTGTGGATCCGCTGTGGACGTTCTGTGGACAAGAGAGAACAAGTTGCCTGCCCCTCCCCGGTTACCAACATTTCCTCAACAGATTGGGGGCAATGAACCAAAAGGTATCCACAGAGTACCCACAACCGCTTTATCCTAGCCCTCCTTTATGCGCCGGGTGAGCTCTTGGATGGTCGCTTCCAAAGAAGGGTTCGTTTTTCGTTCAGCCTCAAGTTTGTCGAAAGCGTGCAGGACGGTCGTGTGGTCTCTTCCGCCGAAGTTCTCGCCGATGCGAGGCAAAGAAGCGTCGGTCAGAATGCGACAAAGGTACATTGCGACCTGGCGGGGGAAGGAAATATTCCTCGTTCGACGTTTCGCGGTGAAATCTGAGGTCTCAAGGTGGTAGTAATCCGCCACGATCTTTTTGATCGCGTCCATGGTGATCGGCACTTGACGCTTGTCAGGCAACAGATCTCTTAGGATCTCCTTTGCCACGTCAAGGGTGATCTCTTTCCGCTGAAGAGCGGTGAAGGCAAGAAGGCGGATTAGGGCGCCTTCCAACTCCCGGACGTTTGAGGGAATTCTTTCGGCTATGTATTGGCAAACCTCGATGGGAACGTCGCGACCCTCTATTTCGGCTTTCTTGCGAAGTATCGCCATTCGGGTTTCCAGATCGGGCGCCTGGATGTCGCAAATCAATCCCCACTCGAACCGTGTCCGGAGGCGTTCTTCTAGAGTCGCGATCTCCTTGGGCGAACGGTCCGAGGAGATGACGATTTGCTTTGAAGCCTGGTGAAGCGCGTCGAACGTGTGGAAAAACTCTTCCTGAGTGGCGTCCTTGCCGGCTATGAACTGAATATCGTCGATGAGCAGAAGATCGACGGTTCGGTACCTGTTCCGAAACTGCTGAGTCGTGCCTTCCTGGATGGCGTGGATGAGCTCGTTTGTAAACGTCTCGGAGGAGACGTAAGAGACCTTCATAGCCGGGTAGTGCGCCAAGACATAATGTGCAATGGCCTGCATGAGGTGCGTCTTTCCGAGGCCCACGCCTCCGTACAGGAAAAGGGGATTGTATATCTTGGCGGGCGTTTCGGACACAGCGTACGATGCGGCGTGCGCGAACCGGTTTGATGTACCGACTATGAAATTCTCGAAGCTATACCGCGGGTTTAGGCCTCTTATCGGCTGTTGGGAAGGCGGTGGTTCCTGTTTTTTCTTGCCGATTATAGGAATGAGTTCATTATTTGAAGGGAAAAGAGAACCGGGAACCGGTTTTTCATGGGTTGCGACAGCGAGCCGTATATCGCACGAAAGGCCGTACGCATCCCGCCAAGCTTGGCGCAACTCGTCTCGGTAGTGCGATTCAATCCAAGTTTTCGCGAACTCGCTGGGAACGAGCACCGTAAGCGTGGTACCCTTCAGAGATTGAGGCTTCGTCTCCCTGAGCCAATTCAAGCTCGGACCAACTAAGCGGCTCGACATTCTAGTCAACGTCTCGTTCCAAAAATCATCGAGATTCTTTACCATGTACTGAACCCACCGTTTCACCTAAAACGGTCTGCGCTGGTATATTCACTTATGTATAAGGTCTAGCGCAGCCTGAAAGCCTTTGTCTTACGTCGTACAGGACGCGTGCCTGTT
>CAZMEF010000038.1:0-739 GCA_964565305.1 uncultured Eubacteriales bacterium
TGGGCATCGCGGCGATACTGCGGGATACATTGCGGAAAGCCAAGGATTATATGGAAAAAAAGGAGAAAGCCCAACCGCCCTACGATTCCAAACTCGAAGCGCTGATTCCGGTGCTCAAGCGGGAAATCCCGCTGAAGGTGCACAGCGAGCAGTTCGACATGCTAACTGTCATGAACATAGCCAAGGAATTCGGTTGCGAGTATACCATAGAGCACGGTTGGGCCTGCAACCTCTACGCCGATGAGCTTGTGGCCGGGGGCGGAGCAGTCTGCTTTGGGCCCATCGGGATACCTGAAGGTTACGGGGAGTTGACAGGCGGTGATGTCGCCTTCGTGCGCGAGTTGGATGACCGAGGTCTAAACGTCTGCATCATCACCGACGGGCCAATATGCGGGCCCCAGACCCTGTTGATCTCAGCCGGCGAAGCGGTGCGGTACGGTGTGTCTCACACGCGCGCCCTCAGGATGATTACCATTAACCCGGCGGTCGCGCTCAAGGTTTCAGACAGGATCGGTTCCATCAAAGTGGGCAAGGACGCGGATTTGGTTCTCTGGAGCGCGGTGCCGGCCCTGGAGACTTCGGCCAGGCCGCTCTATACGATTATCGAGGGCAAAATCGTGTTTCAGGACAACGCCCAAGATACCCGGAAAGTGGAGTGACAGCGGTGACCGCAGTACCCGTAGTGCCTACCGCAACCGTATCGCCGAGCCGCTGTTTGTCATCTCCGCCTACTCTCCCG
>CAZMEF010000038.1:749-3890 GCA_964565305.1 uncultured Eubacteriales bacterium
GACGTCGAGATGAGACGATGGCGTTCCGAGTTCCCCTGCCTGGAACGCATAGTCCACGTGGCGAACTGCTCCCAAGGAGCGCAGTCCACACGCGTCAAAGATGCCATACTTCGCTACATGGACAACTGGCGCTCGGTGGGCATGGACTGGGGGTATTGGGTCGAAGAGGTAGACAAAGCCAAGGCGGCTTTCGCGCGCCTGATTAACTGCGATCCCCAGGATGTCGGCGTTATCGGCTCCCTGTCCGAGGCCGTATCAACCGTGGCCGGCGCGCTAGATTACGGCGGCCAAAGGAACGAGGTGATCTTGACCGAGGCCGAATTTCCCACCGTGGGTCACGTTTGGTTGGCCCATGCCAAATACGGCGCCAACGTGAACTTCGTGCCTTTGGTGGATGGCAAGTTGCGCCTGGAAGACTACGATCGGATTTCGGGGGATAGAACCCTCATAGCGTCCATTACTCACGTTTCCTATCAAACCGGCTACAAGCAGGACCTCAAGAAAGTCACTGACCTCATCCATTCCAAGGGCGGAATGGTTTTTGTGGACGCGTACCAGGGGCTCGGCACTTGCCCCGTCGATGTTAGGAAACTCGGGGTTGACATGCTAGCCTCCGGCAACTTGAAGTACCTTCTGGGGATACCGGGAATCGCGTTCATGTACGTCCGCCCGGAAGTGGTGGAAGGGATGCGCCCCGCAGACACCGGCTGGTTCGGGCAGGAGAACCCTTTTTCCTTGGATCT
Source organism: uncultured Eubacteriales bacterium (assembly GCA_964565305.1). Lineage (GTDB taxonomy): Bacteria > Bacillota > Sulfobacillia > Fermentithermobacillales > Fermentithermobacillaceae > DULO01. Next base: position 1,493 of record CAZMEF010000038.1, read on the forward strand.
GAAAGTGCTTGATTACGCAAAGGCTGCCAGGCGGATGGAAGGGGGCACCCCGCCCATCGTAGCGGCGTTCGCGGCGAGGGCCGGCATGGAACTGCTCATGGACGTTGGGCTCGAGAGAATAGGGCAACAGATAGACCTGTTGTCAGCCCACTGCATGTCGCGGGCTCTGGAGAAGGGCTTGGACGTCATGAGCCCTCTTGATGTGGCAGAGAAAGGCGCCACCACCGCCATCCGCGTTATTGGGGATCCTCACGAGATTGAAGCTACTTTGAAGAAACGCAATGTCATCACAGCAGCCAGGGGCCCTGTCATACGCATAGCCCCGCATTTCTTCAACACGACAGAGGACATCGACACGGCGCTTGACGAGCTTCAGATGGTTATGGGCGGTACTGGCCCCTCTACCCCCTTGCCTCCGCCAACACCGCCGATATCGCGTCATTGATCTCCTCATACCCCGTGCACCGGCAGATGTTAGATTGCAGCCACGCCTTTTTGGTTTGTTCATCCGCATCCGGGTGTATCTGTGAAAGCGCGTGGCAGACCATGAGAAACCCTGATGTGCAATAGCCGCACTGGAAGGACCAGTTCTCAACGAAGGCCTTCTGGATAGGGGCGCCTTTGAGGCCCTCCACTGTGGTTATTTCGTGTCCGATGGCTTCCACCGCCAGCATGATGCAGGATTTCTTGGGCCACCCGTCAACTAGAACCGTGCACGCGCCGCAGTCTCCGTTCTCGCAGCCCGGTTTGGCGCCTGTGAGCCCCAGTTCGTCCCGCAGGACATCCAACAAAGTGTCAGCGGGCCTTGCCGAGGCGGTCCGCGTCTCGCCGTTGACGCGGAGTTCGATAGGACCACGGGACAGCATCTGAAACTGCACCTTTAGCTCGCCTCCATCTTCGATAGGCAATCCGCGAGGACCCTGCCTAGAATGAACCTTCGATAATCGGCCGACCCGTCAAGGTTGCTGAGTATACCAGCCGGCAATCGCGAAACCGCGTCCGCGACTCTATCTCCGCGCGATATTCCCGGTCTGGCCAAATCTTGCTCCAGAGCATCAAGCCTCACCGGGTTCGCGTACATGCCGCTGACGGCCAGCTTTAGCCGGCCGCCAATCCTGATCGCCACCAAAGTGAGAAGCGGGTAGCCGATCTCCTCCATCTTGGTTTTCTTGACGTGAAACCACGGGGATTGCACAGCCCTGCGCTCTACCGCCACACTCACCAAGAGTTCACCCGTTTGAAGACTAAGCCGGCCGTTTGCGAGCACATCGCACAAAGGCACTTCACGCTGCCCATCGGGCCCGGCCACGGTAGCGACCGCATCGCACAGGATCAGCGGGAGGGCCGCCTCACGGTACATGATCGTGCCGGCTATGTTGCCGCCGAGCGTGATCTTGCCCTGAACGCTGTGATCCGCAACTCGGGCGCCCGCCGCACCGAGGGCGGGGAACTCCCCTGATTCGAAGATGTCCGAAAGAGTCACCCCGGAGCCGATAACCAGGTTGTCGCCGCGATATCCGAGTTCGCGGCATTCAGGAATCGCCTTGATATCCACCACAGCGCCGTAGCATGCGGTTCCCGCTCTGCTCATGGTGATGATCTCAGTGCCTCCGCCGTAGTAAGCAGGCGCTTTTCCCGCATGCTCCAGTCCCATGAAGGTCTGAACCGCTTCATTAGCGGAATCCGGCTTGTAATACTCGAAGTCGTTAGCGATCACGCTTCTGCCGCCCTCCTCGCTTGCCAGATGGTTTCAGGGCAGATGGGACGCGTGTTCAGCTCCACCCCTGCCGCCCTCGATAGCGCGTTCGCCAGCGCCGCGGGGATCGCGACGATGCCGTGTTCGCCAAGAGCCCTAGCCCCAAAGGGGCCGTCAACCTGGGGCGTTTCGATGAAATCCACGTGGTATGCGGGGTGACCTCCGAACCTAAGCATCTTGTACGTCCGAAGGCTCGTGTCGAGGACCGCGCCTTCCGGCGAGTAGTCGAACGATTCCCGGCTCGCCAGCCCCAGCCCCATGGACATGCCGCCCATGATAACCCCTCTCGCTGTTTTCGGATTGACCACTTTCCCCGCGTCCATGACGGTCGCGGCCCTAAGTATCTTGTAAGTGCAGTCACCGGGGTCGAACTCAACTTCCACTGCCTGAGCGCCTACCGTCCGCGTCGGGGTGGTCCTGCCGCGACCGGTCTTCTTATCCATGGGTGTCAAGTGCCGCATTATGTAGCTTCCCTGGGCGATCATCTGGCCCCCGATCGCGTTGCCGTTGGAATGCTTGTAACCCATGACAATGTCCTTGAAGGAGACGAAGGTAGCCGGCCAATCCTTCAGGAATACCTTTTCATCGGCGACGTCCAGGTCCTCCGGATGGCAGTGAAGCGCGAAGGCGCCTATGTTTTTT
>CAZMEF010000038.1:3900-8504 GCA_964565305.1 uncultured Eubacteriales bacterium
TAACTCCAAAGTTAGCTTCCTGGCCGCGTCAAGCGCTGCGTTTCCGACCATGAACGTAGTCATGCTCGCGACCGTTTTCCAGTGGTAGGGCGCCACCTCGGTGTCCACGGATTCGGTGACATGCACGCGATCGACGTTCATCTTCAATCTTTCGGCCACAAGCTGCGCGATGGTGGTTTTCATTCCGGGCCCGATCTCCACCGCGCCAAAATTCAGGTTCAAGCTGCCGTCTTTGTTACAGGTGATGATGGCCCCGGACGACGCGTCTGTCGGCGGGTTTGGAGCTTTCCACATGCAGGCGACACCCTTGGCGCGGATTTTCCCGTCCGGCGTCACTTTGACCACTCCGTCGTCCCAGTCGAACGCTTCCTTCATTTTGCGAATGCATTCGTCCAGGCGTCCGAGGTTGCTCACCGTTAGCGTTTCTTGAGTAGGCGACGTGTCGCCGCCGCGGATCGCGTTCTTGGCCCGGAATTCAAGCGGGTCAAGTCCCAAGGCATCCGCCAGCTTGTCGACCGTGCGTTCTACGCAAAACGTGAGTTCGAGGTGGCTGAACCCTCTGAACGAGGTCGCGAAAGGGTGGTTCGTGTAGACGCAGAGGGAATCGCACGAGACGTTTTCTATGGAGTAAGGGCCTGTGCAGTCGCACGCTGCCGACCTGGCCTCCGAGACTCCGGTGTCCGAGTACGCCCCCGTGTCCACTAGGAACGTTATCTGCGCCGCTTTGATTTTGCCGTCCTTCGTGGATCCTATCTTAACGTGAGATTCCAGGCCCATCTCGCAAGGGGACGATACCAGGTCGTTTTCTCTGGTGTTAGCCATCTCGACAGGACGTCCTCCCGCTGCCTGACTGGCCAGGCACGCGAGCGCGTCCGGCTGCGCGCTTACCTTGCCGCCGAAACCCCCGCCGACCCACGGGACCTTCACCGCCACCATGCCTTCATCTTTGTTGAAGTACGTGGCGATGGATTTCTTGACGCCGTAGGGTGCCTGAGTGGCTGACCACAACCGGATCTGCCCATCGGGTGGCATTTCTGCCCTGGAGTTACGGGTCTCCATCGGGGCGTGGCTCGACTGGGGCAACGAGAAATCGGCTTCGACCACGGCATCGCATTGGGCCCAAGCCTTGTCGACGTCGCCTTTTCGGATCTGGACGCGGGTCGCGATGTTTGTCCCCGGTTCCGGGTATATGTCGGCCACCGTCACATCGTAGCTACCGAGATCCGGGTGAACTAGCGGGGCGCCCGGCGCCAATGCTTGCGAAGGCGAGTTGACCACAGGAAGATTCTCGTACTCCACCTCGATCAGGCGGGCCGCTTTCTCGGCGTCCGCCTCGCTGTGAGCGACGACCATCGCTACAGGTTCGCCGAAGTACCGGACCTTGCCTCTTGCAAGCGGGGGGCGGTCCCTTATGGAAGTGCCGCACAATAAGGTGGATTGGTCTCCGGTTACCACCGCGACGTGTGGCACTTCGGCGCATCGCGATATGTCGATTGATTTTATGAGAGCGTGGGCGTGGGGGCTGGTCAGTAGTCTAGCGTGAAGCATGCCGGCGATTTTGTGGTCTCCGTTGTACTTGGCGCGACCTGTGACTTTGTCCCAGGATTCTTTCCTCGGTACGGAACACCCGATACCCCCTGTCGCGCCAATCTCGCCTACGATGACGCTCCTGCGTTTAGTCCCGTCCACCAAACCGGAAAAAGAGGCTCTCGGCACAAAGGTCTGGCAGCAGGTTTCGCATCGGTTAGCCACCGGGGTTTCAGGCACAGCAGAAAGTGACGACAGGCTCGGCTTTGCGCCCTGGGACCTTGCCCACACATCTGACGTTATCAGTATCTCTGCCGCATCACAGACCTTGCCTTCGATCCAGTAATGGCAGTTCTTGACGCTACAGGTGACTCTCTACACAAACATGATCATATTCCTCTCCCTAGCTTTTGGATCGTTCTTCACTTACGCGGACGGTTTTGGAACGAAGGATGCGCAACAGCTGTTCTCGGCCTTCGATACCGGCGAATCCGGGGCGCTCTGCATTGCCGCCTCATTTGCTTCCCCCAGCCACGCACCGGCGACGATATCTGACGTCACCAGTATGTGCCCTGCGGAACAGCGGTTCTCTTCTTGCCAAAAGGCACAATTCTTCACGCTGCAACGGATTTCTGTGCCGCCCGAGTTTTCTTCCATGTGACACCCCTCTTCGGGAAGTCTTCCCAGGATGGGGCTTCTCGGATACACCCTGTTTCGGTCGAAAGAAAAGGGCGGCGGGTTGTGTCCGACGCCCCTTTGGACCAATCCTAATGTTTGAAAAAAGAGAACTCACATGCACATCAAGCGCTTTAATACTCATCCTCAATCCGGCAAATAGGTTCGGTAAGTAAGTCGTCTGTAGCAGCAAAAACACATTATCCCGCAGAAAAAACAAACGGTTGAGAAGGTTAGCAGGAATTTGTCTCTTCTTTGCAGAATGCAGCGTATATGTATTGTAAGAACAGTGTTCGTCTATGCGGAACACGAATAGAAGAAGCATAGTGCGAAAGCGGGGGTGTGTGGTGGAACAGGTGAGAATCGTCACCGACGTTCTTGTGCTTGGAACAGGTGCAGCAGGGTGTTTGGCGGCTCTGGAGGCCGCGGAACACGCGGCGGACGTTGTCTTGGTTAACAAAGGCGCACTTGCGAGGACAGGTAATACCAATCTGGCAACTGTGACCATGGCTGGGGCGCTCGGTCAGCCGGGGAGCGGCGACTCTCCGGAGATGCACATGGTAGACACGATCAAAGGCGGGCACTATTTGGGTTCTCAGAAACTGGTGCAGATCCTGTGTGAGGAAGCGCCAAAGGAAATCTATCATCTAAATCGCTTAGGTATGCCCTGGGATCAGTCCCCGGACGGGTCTTTCGATTTGCGCCCAATGCCTGGCTTTTCGCGTCCCAGGGGCGTTTACTACGACGGCAAGACCGGGAGAACCCTTCAGGTTGTTTTGGCTAGGGCCGTTTCGAAGCAACCCAAAATCACGGTGATCGATGACCTTCACGCGTTCTGGATAACTCAATCCGGCGATTCGGAGGTAACCGGCGCATTTGGTTACGAGGCGTCGCGAGGCCGGCTTGTGCACATAAGCGCGAAGGCTGTAGTTCTTGCTACCGGAGGCGCCGGTAGAATGTACCGGACTTCCACGATGGAAAAGGCGAGTACCGGCGACGGCATGGCAATGGCCTATCGCGCGGGTGCACAGCTTATCGATATGGAGTTCCACCAAATCTTCCCTACCGGGTTCGTGTGGCCTGAATCTCTAGAAGGCATCCTTGTGGCCAGCAGTGTCCTCTGGTCGAAGGGGCTTCGCCTGTACAACGCTTTGGGAGAGCGTTTTATGGAACGTTATGATCCTGTTAACCTTGAAAATTGCCCAAGGGACATGCTAACAAGGGCCGTCTACAAAGAAGTGACAGAGGGCAGAGGCACACCGAGAAGCGGCGTTTGGCTCGACACCAACCACATCAGCGATTGGGAGTCAGTCAAGGCGGAATTCGCAAAAGTCTATGTTCGGCCTACGGCTTTGGGGGTTGACACCCGACGCATCGAGGTAGCGCCTACCTACCACTTCACAATGGGAGGGGTCAAGTTCGACGCACACGGGCAGACGAGCCTACCCCGTCTGTTCGTGGCCGGAGAAGCGGGCGGCGGGATTCATGGCGCCAACCGGCTTGGCGGGAACGCCCTTACCGAGTGCGCAGTTTTCGGGGTTAGAGCGGGTAGGGCTGCCTCTAGGTATTGCTCCAAGCCACGCCCCGAGACATCGAAGAACAGTGTCGATGCAGCGATGGAGTTTTTGAACAAAGCCTCAGGAGACGGTACCGGCCCGAGCCCACACCGGTTGCGCGCCCGCCTGAACGAAATCATGTCAAGCTACGCATGGGTATCAAGAACTCGCTCAGAGATGACTAAGGGGCTTGGCTTCATCCGCGAGTTGCGTGAAGAATCCCGCCATGTGACAGTTACTCGCGATGAAATCTATAATCCCCAGTTAATCGAGGCGATTCAACTTAACCATATGCTTTTGCTCGCGGAGCTAGTGTTCCGGTCTGCCACTATGCGTGAAGAGACACGCGGGGCGCATTGTCGAGAAGAATTCCCTGTGGAAAGCAAACTGTGGTTGAGCAACATTGTTGTGCAAGAAAGCGGCGGGGACGTCCAAACACATTTAGAGCCCGTAGAATTCCCCCACGTCTTGCCGGAGGATGATTGACATGTCTACTTACCTTGTTCACATCAAACGTTTCGACCCTTTGAAAGAACCGCAAGAATGGACGCAGACCTATGAGGTCCCAAAAGAAGGGAACCTTTTGGCCTTGGATTTGCTGAACTATATATATGAACACCTCGATCCCTCTCTGGCCTTTAGAAGGCAATTGTGCAGGGATGGCCTTTGCAGATCATGCGAGATGACCGTAAACGGTAGGCGGGTGTTGGCCTGTTTGATACCTGTGGCGAAACACGACGAAGTATGGTTCGAACCTTCACCTGGCTACCCACGAGTGCGGGACCTCATAGTTGATTTTGGCCACGAAGTTGATCAAATGGAATTCAAGCAAAGGACGGTGCAGGC
>CAZMEF010000038.1:8555-10824 GCA_964565305.1 uncultured Eubacteriales bacterium
AAACAGAGAATCGTTTGAAAAGGGGGAGTAAGGTTGAACATCGCTAGGAGCGTTTTGGAACTGATTGGCAATACCCCGATGGTGCGGCTGAACTCGGTCGCGAAAGGTGCGTTGGCGGAAGTAGACGCAAAACTCGAGTATCTGAACCCAAGTGGGAGCATCAAGGATCGCATTGCACTGAGAATGATTGAGGATGCTGAAAGAGAGGGTTTCCTTAAGCCGGGGATGGTGATCGTTGAGGCTAGCACCGGAAACACAGCCACGGCGCTTGCTTTCGTCGGGGCCGCGAAGGGCTATCGAGTGCGTCTATACGTTCCAAACATGGCCGCAAGCGAGGAGCGTATGAGAATTCTCAAAGCGTACGGGGTGGAGTTGGTGATTGTGGATTTATTTGAGGCAGAAGGTTCGTCGGGGGGACTACACGGTAGCATTGTGGAACTGGCGCCACGGCAAAGGTGTCTTGAAGAGGAGAGGAAGGATCCAAACGTTTGGTGGGCGAGGCAGTTTAGCAACCCAGCAAATTCAGGCGCGCATGCCGACACCACGGCCAAAGAGATCTTAAGCCAGACCGAAGGGAAAATAGACGCTTTCGTAACGGCGATCGGTACCTGCGGAACGGTGGTCGGAGTGGCGAGGGCGTTGAGGAGCCACAACCCCGGTATTCAGATAGTGGCAGTGGAACCTCGCACCTCCCCGGCTGTGGATGAATCCGGCAAGATGATTATCCCCGTTATTGAAGGTGTGACCGGGGGCCTTCTCTTGGAAATGGTGGAAAGCAAGATCGTTGATCGAATTATCCGTGTGGACCAAGATGACGCGATCGCGATGGCCCACAGGATGGCTCAGGAGGAAGGTATCTTCTGCGGCCTGTCGTCAGGAGCTAACGTTGTGGCCGCTCTTCAAGTCGCCAAGCTACTTGGCCCGTTTAAACGTGTTGTGACCCTATGCGTCGACAGCCGTGATCGCTATCTGTTCAAGGAGCAGTTGACAACCTAGCAGTAGCAGCGTGGCGACCTGCTACGGTCTGATGGTTATCACCATATTATAAAGGAGTGAAAGCAGTGTGGCTTGAGGCTTTTAGGCAAGCCCTACGCGGAGGACCTTTGATTTGGTTGGTTGTCGGAAGCGCGTGGGGCCTCATTTGCGGTTTCCTTCCCGCCCTCGGAAGTGCGTTTGCCCTCGCTATTGCTCTCCCCTTTACTTTTGGCATGGACGTGGGCACGGCGCTGATATTCCTTTGTGCCATACAGGCCGCCTGCGTTTACGGAGATTCATTTACCTCTATTCTCGTGAACATCCCAGGCGGACCCTCGACTGTGGCCAGTTGCTGGGATGGCTATCCCATGACTCGCCGCGGGCGGGCGGGCATGGCTCTTGGGATATCCGCGACAGCCTCATTTCTTGGCGCGGCCATCGCCTGGCTATCGTTTGTCTTCCTCGCAGGTCCGGTCACCCGTTTTGCCATGCAGATCGGACCGCCTGAATACTTCGCGCTTGGAGTCATGGCTTTGAGTCTGGTCGCTTTGGCTTCTCAAGGGCAGACGCTCAAGGGGTTGGTTATGGCCTGTCTTGGCGTGGCCATACGGTTCATAGGGGCTGACCCCATAACTGCTCTGACGAAAAGATTCACCTTTGGTATCAGAGCGCTCGGCGGGGGCGTAGATGTCGTAGTTGTGTCCCTGGGGGCTTTCGCCATCGCCCAGTTGTTCGAAATGCTGAGCGAGTCCGGGACGATTTTGGACGTAGAAGATGTCGAAATCAAGGATAGTGTCACCGATGGCATCAAAGAAGTGCTACGTCACCCGATAACGGTTATCCGGAGCACGTTCGTAGGGTGGTTCATCGGAATCTTGCCGGCGCTTGGTTTGTCTTTGGCGGGCATAACCAGTTACCTGGTGGAAAAGCGGTATTCGAAGCGAGCGAGCAACTTCGGCAGTGGGGAGCCTGTGGCTCTTATGGCGGCTGAGCTTGGAAAAGGTGGTTGCCAGGTTGGGGCGCTAATCCCTACCTTAACGCTTGGCGTTCCCGGCTCCGTCACCGGAGCCCTGTATATAGCGACGCTGATGATGCACGGGGTGGACCCGGGCCCCAGGTTCATGACGGCAGGTATCGTTCCATATATCGTGCTCGCAGGGCTGCTGCTCAGTCACGTTGTCGCGGCTGTTCTATCTCTGATTTCCGCTAGATGGGCTTCACTGGTCATCAAAGTTCCCAATGCCTTGTTGGGTCCCTTTTTGGCCGTTCTCTGTTTTCTCGGTGCCTTCGCGGT
>CAZMEF010000039.1:0-8619 GCA_964565305.1 uncultured Eubacteriales bacterium
GAGAGCGCCCTGTCCCGGAGGGTTACCTTAGGCCTCCTACCTCCCGACGTAATCTCAATGTCCGTCCACGCGACGCGAGGCCAACCGTCGCCGAGGATCTTCATCACCGCTTCCTTGGCGGCGACGCGCCCCGCCACCCTTTCAAAAAGATTGGGCCCAAGGCAGTGCTCGATCTCGCATTCTGTTAAGAGACGCTTCATGAAGCGCGTTTGGTCCCGCGCCATACTGCGCTTTATCCTGGCGATGGGAACAACGTCAACGCCGATTCGTTGATGCCCCGGGGCCAAAAGCGCACCTCCAATTCAAGCGCCCTTTAGGAGCAAAAGCGCTCCACGACATCTTTTAGAACCTCCGCCGCCTTGATTACAGAATCCCAACGGACATACTCGACCGCGCTGTGAGCGCCGTCGCCCGCGGGGCCGAAGACGGCAGTGGGGATCCCCGCCTCCAAAAGCAAAGCCGAGTCGAGCCACGCCGAACTCCACCCGTATTCGGGTTCCCGGCCAAGAACTTTGCGGCAGGATTCGGCGAGCGTTGTCACGGGAGCGACAGAAGTGTCCGCTTCAAAAGGAGCGCGGTAGAAAAACACCTCCGCTTCGGCGTCAAACGTAGGATCGGACGCGCTAAACCCTTCGATGATATCGCTCAATTCCTTAAGAACAGCCGCCTTGTCCTCTCCGGGAATCGTCCTGCGCTCGATCTCGAGGACGCACCTCGCGGGGTAAGTTGACAACTCCTTGCCGCCACCTATGATCGATGCGTGAACCGATGGGGAACCCAGAAGCGCATGGCTTTTGGAGACTAGATCTTTTTTTGCGTGGCGCTCGAGAGCCACAAGAAAATGCCCCGCTTTGGTGATGGCGTCAACGCCGGTCTCCGGGAGGCTTCCGTGAGCCGCCACGCCGGTAAAAGTGATCCTCGCCCAGGCGAAGCCTTTGTGAGCAACGTCAATAGAAAGCTCTGTCGGCTCGCACACAATAGCCGCGTCAGTCCTATAATCGCGCACGACGGCCTCCGTACCCTTGCTGGCATACTCCTCGTCGGCAACGCACGCCACATAAACGTCACCGCGAAGCATCGTCCCGGACCTGACTATGGCTTCGACGGCCGCGATCATGGCCGCCACTCCGCCTTTCATGTCGTAGCTCCCGCGCCCGAATAGCATGTCGTCTCGCAGGACGGGATCGAAAGGCTCTATGTCCATGTCAGATGCGTCCACCGTGTCGATGTGCCCATTGAGCATGAGACTCTTGCCCCCGCCCGTGCCTTGAAGGACTCCGATCACATTAGCCCTATCCTGCCCCAGATCCTGGTATGTGACCGACAGGCCGAGACGTTCGAGGTAATCTCCGATGAAGCGGGCGAGGCGCAGTTCCCCCTGCCCGTGAGGAACAAGGCTCGGGTTGACGGAAGGTATTCTGATGAGATCCGAGAGAAACTCCAATAACCTGCCTTCGTGAACCAAGGAAAGCCCTCCCTCGCCGACCTAACGCCGGGCGTCAGTGGGCAACGTCAATACCCGGCCTCTTTGTCTACAACGTTCACAAGCGGTAGACCTTTTTCTAACGCCTGCAAGTTCGCAATCAAGATACCCAACGCCTTCTCGTCGTTCTCAGGTGAATACCCCGCCGAATGAGGGGTGATCACCACGTTTCTCATATCCCAGAGCGGACTTTTCGGATCCAAGGGCTCTTCGGAAAAGACGTCGAGACCTGCCCCGCCGATTTGGCCTGACAGAAGCGCCTCGATAAGGTCGGGCTGGTCGATCACCGTTCCGCGCCCGACGTTCACTATGATCGAGCTTTCCTTCATGGCCGAGAACTCCGGCGCCGCAAGCATACCGTGGGTGGCCGACGTGCCCGGAAGAGAACACAGTACGACGTCTGACGCTCCCAAGAACTCGTGTAGCCGTTCAAGTGGATACGTTTCTTCAACGAACGACGCGCTCTTGGTAGCGTCTCTCCTCGCCCCAATAACCCGCATACCAAGCCCGGCGCACCGCTTCGCGATCCCCTGCCCTATGGTCCCCATGCCGAGAATCCCGGCGGTTTTCCCGTACAAGCGTGTCAAATTGTGAGTCGCCCAAATGTGCGAGCGCTGACGCTCGTCGTTGTCTCGCAAATTGTAGGCGACCGCGAACATCAGCGCTATGGCGTGTTCGGCGACAGGCTCGGCGTGAACGCCGCGGGCGTTGGCAAGGGTTATAGGCGATCGCAAGAACGCCGGAGTCAAGACGCGGTCAACCCCTGTCGAGCGAGTCTGTATGAGTTTCAGCGTGGGCGAGCCCAATATGGCATCCAGCGATTGCGTGGGCCAGCCGTAAAGCACATCGGCTTGGGCAGCCAGTTGCTCAATCGTGACTTCAGGGCCGGGCTCCAAAAAGGTCGCGTTCTTCGTGGTCTCACGAACGGCTTTCTTCTCCCATTCCTGCCAAGGCCCTGTCGAAAGGATCTTCATGCGATGTCTCTCCTAACTGTGGTTTATGACGCTATCCACCCAGGATTCGAGAGTCTTTGTGCCTTCTAGCATGATGTCGGTGGTAGGCAAAACGGTTCGGTCACGGATCTCATTCAAGAACTCCCTCGGGGACGCGTACGTGGCGACGTATTCCCTGCGTTCGGGGTGGTAGACCGGCAGATACGGGCTCACCGTGAACCCGAGGAATCTCAGTGTGTTCCGAACGACAACCTTGTGCCCCGACCGCGACGCCGTTGTGAGAGCTCCCCTCCACAGGCCCTTGTCGCCTGACAGCAGAAGGAGGATGGGATGCAGGAACACGAAAGTCACGTGAACCGACCCGCTGAGAGAGGAAAGCAGCTTGGAGAACGGTTCGGGCGCGACAATTCCGTGAATAGCGCAGCGTACCGGACTTCTAGATGACGTCAAAGCATCCGCGATGCCCTTCACCTGCTCGTCTTCATAAAGACCGTCAGGAAACAACAGGTCCGCGATGCTCTCATCATGCGGCGGCAGGTTGAGCACGGCCGCCAGTTCCTCCATGTCTTGACTTATGAATCCCGGAAATTGATACTTTGCCGCTCCGGTCGCTATCAACAGGTGGGTCGCGTGCACCATGGGCGATATTCGCGAGAAGGCGCCGTCAAGCATGTTCACCCGCTCCTCGCTCCCTTCCGGCATTGCGCGATCGGCATAAGACAGAACTTCTGCCACATCTTTGGTACCTGTCGGTCCGGCGATGACTGCCTGACCGCCTTGCAGAACGCGCGCTAGGAAGACGGGGCCCAACGCGCATTCCACACCCGTGAAGGAAGGCTCGTCGAAAACCGCGTTCGAGCCTATGATTAAAGGTAGAGCGGTGACGACGGTGTCGCCCCGCTCCACGAATACCTTCGGTTTTGGAAGCCCCGTAACGTTATCTAGATCTTCGCCATCGTATCCGATGCTCGTGATAAGGCGCTCACGCCCCCGGTTACGCAGGTGCCTCAGTACCGCGTTGAAGGTCGTGGTCTTTCCCGTATTCTTCGCGGTGCCGGCAACCCCTATGGTGATCCTGTTCATGCCCCGCTCTTATCATCCCTAACGGTGCCTCTACCGGCGCGCCCGGGATAAGCGCCGTCATCCTTACCGCCGAGAAGGCCCTCATATAAGGAAGCGACAAAGTCGCCGCGGCGGGCGACGCCTCTCAAGACGCCCAGTATCCCGTCATGAAGCTCGGCGGCATACGATTTGGCGCGCGAGGTTCCCCCTATGGCAGCCGATCCGAAGAACCGCAAAGCGGCGGCGGTCGCCTTCAAGGTGTCCACCCGCGCGTGCGCGGAAATGGGCCCGCCGGCGTACGCTTCGTCAGAAGACGCGATGGTTACGGCTCTCGCCCCAAGCCCGAGCGCCAAAGCAGCGTGAAGCGCGGTCATGGTAGCGGACTGGCAGCGCTCCGGGGTCTGCGTCATGAAGCCAACGGGCGCTCCCGGCCATATCGGGGCGTCTATGATCCCTTGCAGTACATCCATCTTGGCGGCGTTGAAATCGACGAAGTTGTCATCCGCAAGACCGCTTACCATGGCTTCCGGCGAGTTGGCGAAGAGGGGCTGGAGTATGGGCCGTCCGCCGAGAAGTATCCCAATGGCGGTCACTACGAGCATGCCGGCAAAAGCCTTCCTGGCCGGGACGCCGCAGAGCTCTTCGTTAGTCACCACGTCAAACGGAAGCCCAAACTTGGCCGCAAGCCTCATGGATTCGATCCCGTCGACCGTGAGTCTCTCCGGGTCCGAACCCGCGCCCAGGCTGCCGTAAACGATGTTCACTTTCGTAAGGTCGGCCCCGGCGAGATGAGCGAGAGCCACGGTTTCCGGGGTATTGAGCCCCCTATGAGCTCTTACTTGCCACAAGGCCCCTGGCATGACGGCGCGTCTTATCAGCTTCAGGTTCGCCAAGGTGAGGACGGTGCCGTCGTGCTGGTGACTCCAGGCCCCTTCAAGTAATCCTTCCGCTCTGGCTCCCCAAGAGGGATCGAAGTGAACGACCCCGCGCGCTCCGAAGGCCAACGACAAGGCGATATGCTCCGCGTCCATCACGGGGCATCCTGTTCCGTATTGAACCATCACGTTGTGGCGCTCCAAAGGTCCCTGGGAAGGGGGAAGGGGGCCCGGTTCCGAAAGGGCTTGGAGGACTTGGACCTCGTCGTCCGCGAGTACTCTCGTATGTGGAACGGGTAGACCCGTTTCGTACCACTTGCGTACATCTCCCGATGTCAAGGACGCATAGGACTTGAGCAATTTCGTGGCGGCGATCCTGTCTCCGTCTTCTCGCGCTCGCTCGAGCGCGACCCTAATCGACGCTCTTTCCACACCGTCGGACGTCTTTGACGACGCCCACTCCAAAGCTTGATTGGCGATGCCGAAGCACAACTCCCCCACTTCGGTGTCTCGAAAACCGTACGAGTACCCCTCGGTTAGGTCGGGCTTGTCGTGACTCTTACGAACCGCTTTGGCCTCTGGCCTTTTGCCCTCAACCCAGTCCAACACCTCTTCGGGGGTTGAGTTCGGACCAAATCCGGCGTCAAACCCGTACTCCTGCGCCATCTCGTGTCTCATGCTGAGGCCGCCGACTACCAGTTTCGCAACTTGCCTCAGCCCTGAAGCGTCACAAAGGTCAACAAACTTTGCGAGGGTTTCCGCTGTCCCGTAACTGATCGTCCTGCTGACCATTATGTATTCAGGTGAAAAAGCCTTAGCCCTGGAAACGATCTCCTCCGGGGTCAGGTCCGGCGGAAGGATCACGGTCTCATGGCCCGCGTTGGCCAAAGACCGCGAGATCAACTTCAAGCCAACGTCGTGAACGGGATCAAGCGGGGCAAGGAGAATTTTGCGGGATTTCACGACGGGTCACCCCCCGCGCTGTACCAACTGTAAAGGCTCGCCGGACGGTGGACATAGGCCCGAAGCCGTATCCTGACCCCGGCGCCGCCACTTTCGCAAAACACGACGTCAACGTCTTTGAACCCGAGATCCGACATGAGTTCTAGCCCTAGCTTCTTGCCCTCTTCGACGTCACCGCAAACGAGGAACGTCTCAACATCGCACGCGTCCATGATCTTGTCTCTAGCGCTCATTTGTCTGGCCCGAGGGGCTCATCCACTCCCTCCAATAAGTGTCCACGTCTATAATCACGTTGTCGATATGGCTAAGCATCACCCGTCTGGCCCCTTCAGGATCCTTGGCGATGATCCTGTCGACTATGGGCAGGTGGTCTTCCACGAGAACCGAGCCGACTTGGTTGCGGATGTACTCGAGGGCCTTCATCACGCCGGGATGCCTGTAGATAACCTCCACAGCCGCTAATAAAACCTTGTTCTTGCCGGCTTGGCTTACCGCCAGATGAAAGGCGCTGTTTTCGTCTGAAGCCGAGGCGCCCGCAGCCCACATCCTTCTGTGTTCTTCAATCAAGTTCTTCAGCTTTTCGATGTCCTCGTCAGTAGCGTTCATGGCAGCGAGAGCCGCTGTCTCCGCCTCAATCGCCCTCCGGGCCACAAGCACGTCCTTCAGCTCAGACGCCCCGTGGAACTGGAGGCTTTGTGCGAACTCGATTTGCGAGCGGTATCTCACTTGCCTGGAGCGCCAGTCTTCAAGCGCCCGTAGACCCTTGGAGGTGATCACGCGCCCCCTCCGACCTGTGGCCTCGACGTATCCCGCGTCCTCGATAGTTCGTAAAAGCCGCCCGCAGGTGGCCTCCGACACGTGGATGCCTTTTCCGCTGAAGATCTTTCGCAAGTTCCAAGCGCCCAAAGGAGTCTTGGCCCCCGCCACCGCATCAAGGGCTTCAAACAGGTCGTCATGTTCCGAAGAAAACATCTCTTCAACCACCTCGCACATATTGCGTGTTCTTTCGACATATTAACATCAATGGATTCGGTGAACACGATCTGCTCATCAACGGGACGCCTATTGGAGCCTTTCATAACTCATCTGCTCATCAATGGTGAACAGGGTCACTGCATTATAGCATTCGCTCTTACCCGGATCCATTCCTCCCCAAAAGGGGCCTCCCCAAAAGGGTTTCACACATGCGCGCTTTGTGATATGCTTGTGCTGCTCATCTTTGATGAGGGGGACGAACGGTGACAGACGATCCTTATGTTCGCAAGCAGTTCACGGTGAACGCCTACGCGTCCAAAATCGATCTTCACGGCAGGGTAGTTGCCGTGCTCCGTGGCACCCTGGAGAACAGGAACCTCGAACTGATCCCTCAACCGTCAAGAGTCGTTCTGCAAGGCGACGTCCACGAACTGATCCTTACTGATGAAAAGGCAGGCCCGGGCGCGCGCGTTGGGCGTGTCGCTTACGTGGCGTTCGTGGAGTTCCGAAACGGAGGGGTGCTGGTCCGCGAAGACGAGGTCTCCATAGGCGGTCAGATAGTGGGCCGTTTGGCCGGCTTTGACCTCAGCCACGCTCCCAACCACATGAACGTAGTTTTGGGAGGAGACCTTGTGTGCGGCGAGGAAAGGGGTCTATCGGTGGGAATGGAAGTAACCTTCCGCGTGGCCGGCTAGGCCCGGGGAAGGACGAGACAAGGAGGGTCAAAACAGTGCCCGAGTTCAAGTACAAGTTTCAGATGTACAAACACCTTCAGGCGAACACTCCGAAGATCTACGCGGAGGCGAAAGAGGCAGCCGAAGCGTTGGGGATCACTGGAGACGTCAAGGGCAACCTCGGATTGACAGGGGCAATCTCAGGATGCCCCGCTCCAATGCGAAAGAACGTGCTCGAGGCCGGGGAGAAGGGCGCCACCAAAGTCATCCCCTTGGCAAAAGTGGTTGATGAGATCAGAGAAATCGTCAAAGACGTGTACGGAGACGGATATGACATCTGTCCCGTAAACACCTGCGAAGGTGGTCTTTGGGTTACGTTCGATACTTTGTTCTCACCGCCGTTCACCGGTCGGGGCGACAAGTACCGCACCCGGTATATAGCCCCTCATGAAAAACATATGCACCACCAAGCGGGTTACGGCCGACCGTATCCCCCGAAATATAAGGAAATGCTCTCCGAAAGAGGTTCGACGGCGGGCGAGTTCGGATTCTCAGGAAAAAGACTGGATAACTTGGATGTCGTGGTTGTGCCTCTTGCGGGGGCGGAGTACCCAAACCACGGCCTCAAATACTGGCCGGTTCCGATGCTCACCGGGGTTAATCCCGAGGGCTCCATCAAGAACCTTGAGGAAGCGGCGGCGGTTACAGGCAGCGAGCTTGCCGGATTCACCTCGCTTGGCTATGATACGCCCGGCTACGGCTACGCCGCCAAAGACGCGGACGGCACGCCTCTCCTTCAAAAAGGGATAGGCGCTCTTGCCAAGAAACTCAACGTCCCCTACGTCGTCGACAACGCCTGGGGCCTGCCCTTCGTCGGACACGATCCTCGAAAGACAGGGGCTTCCGCGGTAATCTACAGTATGGACAAGGCGACAGGCGCCGCGACTTCGGGCCTCATAATCGGAGAAGAGGACGTCATGGTCAATATCCGAAGAGCGCTGGGGATGCACGGCGACCGTTACGGCACCACCGCTTCCTACGGAAAAGCGGCTTATGTCATGCTCGATCCGGGTAAGGAAGCTCTCTTGACCCAGGTGCAGGTCCTTAAGGACCTTAGAGACAATCCCGGTTTCTACACCTCTCAGACAGACCAGCTCTATGACATCGTCACGGCCGAGTTCCAGAAGGCTAACCCGAAACTTCAGAAGGGGCTCAGGATTTCCAAGTCCTACAACAGTATGACGGTCGAGGTCAACTACGAGGACACCTGGAAAGAAGGCCTCGGGTTCCCGATCTTCAGCATCGAGGATATGTATGCCGGGTCTCACCTGCTTCAAGTCGGTTTGGCCCAGATGGGTCTGATCGCGACGATCGCCTACGACGGCAACATCTTCATCTCTCCGGGACAGGGCACGTGCGATGATGACGGATATCTGATCGACGACAAGATGCGTTTGGGCGTGAAGGGCCTGGTTGCCCTCATGGAGATAGTGGGAAAACACGCAGGATTTCTATCGTAGATAGGTCACTGAAGAACACCATCGAGAGGCGTTATCCTTGTGGGGATAGCGCCTCCAGTTTTCTACACAAGTCTTCTACACAAGACCGTTGGCTTTGGCAAAAGCGAAGGCCCC
>CAZMEF010000039.1:8629-10011 GCA_964565305.1 uncultured Eubacteriales bacterium
CGACCACCGAGATGTTAAGGGAATCGACGAGGTCCGATTGAGGTATTCGAAGAGGCGTCCCAATCCCCTGGAAAACGGCCGGATCCAAACCCAATGCTTCATTGCCGAACACGAGCGCGAACCTGTTTTCCACACGGAGAGAATCGAGGTCGAGAGCATCTCGGGCGCCGACCATGAACGGAAAGATCCTATGGTCCGGATAGGCGGCCCGGTACGCGTCAAAAGAGCCGAATCTTTGATGATTGATCCGGAACACGGACCCCATGGAAGCCCGAACGGCTCGCGGGTGCAGTATGTCGGCCGCGGGCGTCACTATGCCCAAGTTCTTGATGTTGAAAGCGGCAGCGATCCTGGCGATGGCACCCAAGTTACCCATATCGCCGGGATTCACTAGCACGATATGGGGCTTCTCGGAAGAAAGCGCTTCGACATACTTGCTGAACACGCTCAGGACGTAACAATTCTCCTTCGGACTGACTTTGTCGAAGATTCGATCGTCGAACTTCACCGGGATCGAATCCTCCTGGCATAGGCGCTCGATCGCCCCCTTGTCGGCGCAATCGGAGTGAACGTAAACTGACCTCACCAGCGCCGGTCTTGCCCGGATCAACTCTATAGTCGTGTAAGCCCCGAGCGCGTAGGAGTAATCGAACTCTTTCTTATACCGTTTCGGCGCTTCCATGCTAGCAGGCACCGCCTAATCCAGGAAAAACGTGCCGCTGTAAACCTTTCTTGCCGGACCTGTCTGATATATGCGGCCGTTCTGGTTCCATTCGACGAAAACCTCTCCGCCCGGAAGGTTGACTTTGACGCTTTTGCCCTTCAAAGCCTTCCCGTTTAGGATGGTCGCTACGACAGCGGCGCACGCGCCGGTTCCACACGCGAGCGTCACTCCCGACCCTCGTTCCCACACGCGCATATCGATCTCCTCAGGGCTGCGGACAAAGACGAACTCAATATTGGCTCTTCTCGGAAAAGCGGGATGATACTCCAACCCGGGACCGACCTTTTCGAGATCGACGGCCGATACATCGTCGACGAAGATCACGTAATTGGGGTTACCCAGAAACATGGCTGTGCCGGTGTACGTTTGTCCCAGAGATTCGACCTCTAGCGACGTCACGGGCTCGGGCCCGTCAAGTTCAGCCAGCGGTATCTCTGCCCTGCCGAACAGCGGCGCGCCCATGTCCGCAGTAACCGACTCCACCTTACCGTCCTTTAGGTTCAGACGCGGACGCATGATGCCGGCTTTCGTCTCAACCTCAAATTCGGTCTTCTTGGTGAGCCCGAGGTCATAGACCCACTTGGCGAAACAACGCAGGCCGTTGCCGCAAGCCTCTGCCTCGGAGCCATCCGGGTTGAACATACGCATCCGTAGCTCC
>CAZMEF010000039.1:10021-10722 GCA_964565305.1 uncultured Eubacteriales bacterium
CCGCACATATCTCCCTCGGAGCCGTCTCTATTGAAGATCCTCATCCGAAAATCTGCCACATCTGAGCGCACGACCAGGATTATGCCATCCGAACCCGCGCCGAAATGCCGGTCGGACATCCTCTTCGATAGCGCGCCCCAATCATGTTCTTTCGTGTAGGAAAGACAGTTGATGTAAAGGTAGTCGTTTCCCGCCCCTTCGAGCTTCGTGAAAGGGACCTCGGTCTTCAAATGTTTCTTATCTTCCTTTTCCCACGTAAGAGCCCCTGTCGGACAGCGTTCGACAGTATGTACGATCTCTCCGGATGTGGCCCCGTGGATATTCACCCAAGGGCGTTTCGCGGTATTAAATACGCTTGGAAGGCTGCGCACGCAGTTGCCGTTGTGATTACACTTGGAACTGTCCCATATCACGACGATGTCGCCGTTGGAATAGCGGCGGGTTGGCGCGCTACCTTCTCTGACGAACCGGTCTTTGGCGGCGCCGCACACAGGGCAAACCCAGGCCTCCGGCAAATCGACAAAACGTGTTCCGGCGACCACCCCGCTTTGCGCGTCACCTAGTGCCGGATCGTACACATATCCGCAAATTGTACACTTGAACTTTTCCAAAGAGACACCCCCATAGTGATTGTACAACTGCTCCCGCAGTGCCACAAATGGCGTACGATACGCATTCTTTCGACACTTCTGCCGACACTT
>CAZMEF010000040.1:0-2661 GCA_964565305.1 uncultured Eubacteriales bacterium
GTGGACGGACATTGAGATTACGTCGGGAGGTAGGAGGCCTAAGGTAACCCTCCGTGACAGGGCGCTCTCCTTGGCTCTTCGAGAAGGGCTCGAACCGAGTTCGATCGACGTCTCCATAACCCACGACGGGGGGATCGCCATCGCGGTCGCCTGCGGTTTCTCCAAAGAAGGGAGCTGACCTTTTGCGGCTTCTATCTATCAGGCAATCACGCGAACTTGACTCGGAAGCTGTCTCTCTTGGAGTGCCTGCACTGACCCTCATGGAGAACGCCGGCAGAGCCCTCGCGGATGTCGTCGAGAAGGTCGTTTCCCCTCAAGAGCGAGCGCGTGTCCTCGTTTTGGCAGGGCGGGGGCAGAACGGCGGAGACGGCTTTGTGGCGGCGAGGCACCTCATAAGCCGCGGTCACGCTGTAAGGATAGTGCTCTTCGGCGATCCGGAGTCGCTTAGGTCGGAATCGTCGGTGAACTACATGGCCATTAGACCGTTTTTGCCCGGAGAACGGCTCACGGCGATTCCTACCGCTCAAAGTGAGGAAGCGATCGAAAATCTGCTCGGAAAGGCCCTACGCGACGTGGAAAAGTGGGCGCCCGACGTACTGGTGGACGCTCTCTTGGGCACCGGGCAAAAGGGCGATCCGAGTTATCCATTGAACGAAGCCATCGACTGGGCCAACTCGCTGGGCGTCCCTATAGTCTCGTGTGACTTACCTTCCGGTATTGACGCCGATACGGGATGGGCCCACGAACCGTCTATCAGGGCCACAGTGACGGTAACGATGGGCGCGCCTAAGATCGGGCTCTACTCGTATCCCGGAAGGTCCTATTGCGGGGATATCGTCGTCGAACGGCTTGGGATACCGGAGGTCGCCGTGAAGGCGACAGACTCAGAGCCCCTCGTAAGTGCCGTGTTCGCGGAAGATGTCGCGCGGGTCATGCCCGCGCGCCGCGCAGACCACCATAAAGGCATGTCGGGCCATGTATGCGTTCTCGCGGGCTCTGTGGGAATGACCGGTGCGGCGGCGCTATCGGCCAGGGCTTGCCTGCGCGCCGGGGCAGGTACGGTCACTTTGCTGTGCCCGGGGGCTGTCTATCAGGTCTGCGCGTCCGCGTCTTCCGAAGTCATGGTGGTCCCCTTCGGCCGGGGGCCGGTTTTCGACCTTGAGGGATCGGACCTGACTGCTTTGGACGCGAACCTGGAGCGGTCGGATGCCGTCGTGATAGGGCCTGGCACCGGGCGAGGCGAAGCCCAAAAACGTTTCCTTTCATATGTTTTGGCGGCAAACCAAGATACGCGGAAGCCCCTCGTCATCGATGCGGATTCGCTCACCTCTCTCGGTGCGCTCGGAGGGCTAACATATCTCGCGTCGTGCAAGGGCACCTTTGTCTTGACTCCCCATGTGGGAGAGCTGTCCCGCCTCCTTGGAGTCGATCCGTCCGACATAGGGAGGAACAGGCGGTATTTCGCGAGAAAGGCCGCCGAAGAGGCGAATGCCGTCGTTTGTCTGAAGGGAGCGGGCACTTGCGTGGCGAATGTGTCGGGAGAGGATGTCATAATCACATCGGGAAGCCCCGCTATGGCTACCGCAGGCTCGGGCGATGTTCTGACCGGCGTTATAGCCGCTTTGGCGGCTCAAGGGTTGTCTGCCTTTCAAGCGACTTGGGTGGGCGCCTATTGGCACGGGCTATCGGGTGAGTTGGCGGCAAAGCGGGCAGGTTCCTACGGCATCTTGGCCGGGGAGATATCTGATGCTCTGCCGGAGGCGCGAGCGCTTATCGCCGGGAGGTGAATGGCCCGATATTGGGCCGACCTGAGTTGTCAAAGCTGCGAAGGGTTGTAGTGGGATTGCCGCAAGACACTTTGGAGGGTATTGACACCATAATCTCGGACACCAAACAGTGCAGATCGGAGCTGATCCGCGAAGCCTGTTTGCTGTACATCGAGGAACGGAAACGAGTTTCGATGCGTGAGAGGATGAAGGCAGGCTATCAGGAAATGGCCGAGCTCAACCGGCTTTTGGCGGAGGAAATCGCAAGTGACTTCGGCATCTCATCTTTCGAAGACGCGCCTTTGTGGAGGAAGGTCTAGTTGGATCCGACCCGGGGCGATATCTTTTTTGCCGACCTCAGCCCGGTCGTAGGCTCCGAACAAGGGGGTTTTCGGCCGGTGCTCATAATCCAAAACGATATCGGCAACAAGTACAGTCCCACGGTCATCGTTTCGGCCGTCACCTCTCAGATCATGAAAGCGAAGCTTCCCACGCACGTAGAACTTCCATCCAACTTGTCCGGCCTTGAAAAGGACTCGGTTGTGCTCTTGGAGCAGGTCCGCACCATTGATAAGAGGCGGCTCAGAAGGCATGTCACAAAGTTGGATGATACCATCATGAAGCAGATCGATGAGGCCCTTGCCATTTCTTGCGGGCTGAAGCCAATTTAAGCGAGGTTCGATAGAGGCTAAGTTTCTCGGAGGAGGAGCGAGTATGAAACCGGTTATCGGCATATTTGCCAGTTACGACGAGGATAGAGGGGCGGTCACATGTCCCGACACGTACGTTGACGCGATCGTCGAGGCGGGTGGAAAACCCTTGCTGATCCCGCTTGTGCCCGATGATGTCGCTGAGGAGACTCTTTCGGTCATAGACGGAATACTTTTTCCGGGGG
>CAZMEF010000040.1:2671-10597 GCA_964565305.1 uncultured Eubacteriales bacterium
TCTCTTGACGCGGTTGAGATACCGCTGGCAAAGAAGGCACTGGCTCTTAATTTGCCGGTTTTGGGCATTTGCAGGGGAGGCCAGTCTGTGACCATCGCATCCGGAGGAACGCTAATCCAGGATATCTCCGCCCAGGTCGGAGGCGCGATGAAGCATCAGCAGCAGGCGCCAAGATGGCATGGCACCCATGAAGTGGTCCTGGACGAGGATTCGCTTGTATCGAGACTCCACGGCACAAGACGCCTTGTCGTTAACTCATTCCACCACCAGTCAATTAAGTCTCCGGGCGACGGGTTCACCATAACTGGGCGCGCTCTGGATGGTATCGCCGAGGCGGCGGAGTCGAAGAAGGGCTTCAGGTTGCTTCTTCAGTGGCACCCCGAGGGAATGTGGAAGCGCAATAGGGTGTTTTTGGCTCCGTTCACGGCCCTTTGCAGGGCGGCCAAAGGCCAGGAGTGGCTTTAGCGAATGGGGAACACCGTTGGCCGGCCGAGATGTAGACAGGTTGGAATTATCATCGGGGACATGGAGCCCGGAACCTTCAACGCCATCACTGACGTTCCGGGGGTGCGTGTAGGGCACGTCACCCTCATTTCCGGACAGAACCCGCCCGCCGCCGGCGGTCCTTGCGTCAGAACCGGTGTGACCGCCATACTTCCCCATCCGGGCAACCTTTTTGAGGACAAAGTCAGGGCCGCTATCCACGTCATCAACGGATTTGGCAAAGCGACCGGGCTGGCGCAAGTCGCGGAACTGGGGACTGTCGAGACTCCTTTGATCTTGACCAACACGCTTTCAGTTGGCGCGGCATGGAACGCGTTATGTTCGCACATGCTTTCGCACAATCCGGGCATTGGGGTGACTACGGGGACAGTCAATCCAGTGGTACTCGAGTGCAACGACGGCTTCTTGAACGACATCAGGGGACGCCACGTCCGTGACGAACACGTCTCGTCTGCCTTGCGGGGCGCGACCGGTGGGTTCGTGCCGGAGGGAAACGTGGGCGCCGGTACGGGAATGTCCTGCCTGGGGTTCAAAGGGGGCATAGGTACGTCGTCGCGTGTTCTGACCGGAGAAATCGAATCGGACCACTTGGGCGTGCTGGCTCTCTGTAATTTTGGAGAAGGCAGGGATTTGACAATAGCGGGCGCGCCGGTGGGGCGCGAATTGGCGAAGCTCGGGGAAAGCCCCCAAGCCCCTCCCGGTTCGGTTGTAGTTGTTGTGGCCACTGACGCTCCGCTTTCCGAACGCCAGTTGGGCCGCGTGGCCCGTAGGTGCCAAGGCGGCCTCGCGCGGGTCGGGTCGCGGTTCGGAAACGGCAGCGGAGATTTTGTCGTAGCTTTCTCGACCGCCAACAAAGTTGCACATGCAGAGCCCCAAGTTTCCAGTTCTTCCACTTTGTCGGACGGCTCGTCCGAGATGGCGGGCGTATTTCGCGCCGCCCAGGAAGCCACGGAAGAGGCGGTTCTGAACGCTCTTTTTGCCGCGGAGACAATGACGGGCCGCGATGGAAATGTCAGGCAAGGCCTGCCCATAGAAGCGGTTCTCGGGATTCTTGCGAAACTAAACGTGATATGACGGTGCTTGTCGGGCCTTTGGGGAGGATAGATCCCGTTGGTCCGGGAGGCGCGAAAGACGAGGGATGAGCGATGCCGGGTAAAAAGAGCGAGGACCCGAAGACGCACGTGAACCGGCCATCTTACCTGGGAGGGCCGCCAGGAGGACCGCGAGGCGTGCCGGGCGCGAAGGCTCCCGACGCTGCGGAGGTTCAAGGGCGCCCTCCCAAGGAGCCAACCGCCGACGCTGCCGACACCGAGTTGTTGTCATGGAAGGTGTGGCTTTTTCCTAAGCGTCCGATGATCTCTACGCTTGTGGTGTCTGTTGTCTTCGTATGTCTTTTTCTGGCATATAGGGCTGTGCCTCAGTTACTTTTCGTCGCCGTGCTCGGCCTTATCTTCATAAACCGGCTTGCCCCGTATCTGTTTCCGGTCACATTTTATATACGTGAAGTTACCGTGGGGTACAGAACCTTCCTTGCCAAAGATCAAAAACGGTGGGACCGTTTCTTCTGCTACTCGGTCTTCCCCGATGGAGTTCTCCTTTCGCACGACACAAGCGGTCTTAGGGGGCGGATTCGGGAAGGATTGTTCCTCTACTTCGACAAGGAGTTGGCGAGCAAGGACGAAATAGTCGCTCAAGTAAGAGCTCGCCTTCCATCCGCCAAAGAGGCCCATGAGTCGAAAGGCACTACCGAAAAGAAGGCGGGGGTCTCGTACGCTTGGCAGCGGGCAAAGAGGGCTCGCAGGCAGAAAGATGACGAGGAATAAGGACGTCAAATGCGGGCAGTTGTCTCTTATGGCAGCAATTGTCCAACTATTGTCGCTTCATTTGCTGTAAAATAGCCAGAAGAATCATCGGGAACACACGGGGGTGCAGAAAGAATGATGAAATTTCCCGAGCCCATAGACGACAAGAGGCGCGATGAGCTGATCGAGGCGATGGCCAAGAAGGTTCAGCAGTTCGGCCTCATCGTCCCTGCGATATTCTTTCTTGAGATGCACAAACCCCTAAGTTACCTGGGCGGGCAGGCTATGCATTTCTTCTCGCCCATAATCGGGGTGTTGTTTCCAACATTCGAGGATTACGCGTACTTCATGGAGGGGCGAGGTAACGTCGAGCTCCTGATACAACGGCTCGAGAGCATGGCCAACGAGGAGGAAGAAGCCGCCAAAAAGGCCAAGAAAGAGAAGCGGCTCGCAAAGCAGGCAAAGCAGGCCAGCATGCTCGACGAAGCTCTCAAGATCGAAAGAGATGCGCAGGGCTCTCCGGAGTCGCCGAAAGATACTTTGCCCCAATAAAGGAATCTGCCGGGGTAACAGCGTAATTCATGCAAGTGCTTTTATCGAAAGCCTATCTTTGGTGTTGGCAGTGAGGGAGGGGAACAGTTAGTGCCGGAAGAAAAGTCTTACGAGCTGGACAGGGAGATAAACTCTGTTCTGGCTACAGACTGCGGCTCCACAACGACCAAAGCGATCCTCATAGAAAAAGTCGGCGACGAGTACCGGCTTATAGTCAGGGGCGAAGCCCCAACTACAGTTGAGGCACCCTTTGAGGACGTTACCGCAGGCGCCCGGAACGCCATCCGAGAAGTCGAGGAACTGACCGGAAAGACGTTCTTGGATGAGAAAGGCGTCATCACTCCGCGTGGCAAGGATGGCGTGGGAGCCGACATATACATGTCGACATCGTCTGCCGGAGGCGGACTCCAGATGATGGTGGCGGGCGTGGTTAAGACCATGACAGCCGAGTCGGCCGAAAGGGCGGCTCTCGGGGCCGGAGCCATCGTTATGGATACCATTTCCGTGGACGACGGGAGAAAGCCCCACGAAAAGATCCAGCGTATTCGCCACTTGCGTCCCGACATGATTCTGCTCTCGGGTGGCATCGATGGGGGAACGATCACACACGTCGTCGAAATCGCGGAGTTGATCTCGGCGGCCGAGCCCAAGCCAAGACTTGGCATAGGGTTTCAGCTGCCGGTTATCTATGCGGGCAACAAGGACGCGCGACCGCACATTCAGTCTAGCCTCGCGAAGAAAGTGGACCTTCGAATCGTCGACAATCTTCGTCCCGTTCTCGAGCGTGAGGCACTGGGGCCCGCGCGTGAAGAGATCCACAACCTTTTTATGGAGCACGTTATGGCTCAGGCCCCGGGCTACAACAAGCTGATGTCTTGGACGCCGGTGCCGATCATGCCCACTCCGGGAGCGGTGGGGCTTTGCATGCAGACCGCTTCCAAGGAGTACGGCGTTAGCGTCATCGGGGTGGACATCGGGGGAGCCACAACAGACGTTTTCTCCGTTTTCGGCGACTTCTTCAACAGGACGGTTTCCGCTAACCTGGGCATGAGCTACTCAATCTGCAATGTCCTCTTAGAGGCGGGGGTCGCCAACATCATGCGCTGGATCCCGTTCCCCATCGAAGAGGGGGCTTTGCGCAACAGGATCCGCAATAAGATGATCCGTCCCACGACAATTCCGCAGACCCTAGACGAATTGGCTATCGAGCAAGCGATTTCTCGTGAAGCCTTGAGATTGGCGTTTATCCACCACAAAAGTTTGGCCGTCGGACTTCGCGGGGTCCACAAGGAAAGGACCATTGGCGATACGTTCGAACAGACGAGCACCAGTGAATCCTATATCGACCTCATGGATCTAGGGATGCTTGTGGGCTCGGGCGGCGTACTGTCCCACGCGCCCAGGCGGGCTCAATCGGCGCTCATGATGTTGGACGCGTTTCAACCTGAGGGGCTTACCATGCTTGCGGTCGACTCCATTTTCATGACGCCGCAGCTTGGCATCCTTTCGACCCTTCACCCCAAAGCGGCGATGCAGGTTTTTGACCGCGACTGTCTTATCATGCTAGGCACAGCCGTCGCGCCGGCAGGCCCCTCGGGTTCTGCCCGTCCTGGGGATTCGTGCCTGAAAATCACGGCTGAATGGAATGGCGAGACCGTGACCGAAGAAGTTGCATTCGGAAAGATGAAGGTGATTCCGGTTCCCGCGGGCGAGACGGCGAAAGTCGTAATAGCTCCCAGCAGGCAGTTTGACGTAGGTATGGGCCACGGACGAGCGCTTGAGTCTGAAGTGAGGGGTGGCGTCGTCGGGGTCATCGTGGACTGTCGTGGGCGTCCGTTCGTACCTCCCGCCGAGGTGGGGGTCAGAAACGCCAAGCTTCTGGAATGGTTCCGGGCTCTCAACCTGTACCCGGAAGACACATTGGAAAAGTACGCTAAGTAGGAGGGAAGGCAAAAATGGCACACGCATATACTCCTGGATTGAAGGTTACCGAGAGGGCGATCGTGCGCAAGACGCGACGCCTTCCTCTGCTGGGCGAAGTCCTTGTCGAGAAGGGCAGGCCCGTGTCTCCGGATACTGTTGTAGCGCGCACCGCTATTCCGGGCAATCCGATGACGGTCAACGTGGCAAATATCCTGGGCATCGAACCCGAAGACATCATGGACTTCATGAAGAAGAAAGAAGGCGAGACCATCAAGAAGGATGAGGTGTTGGCCTCATATAAATCCTTCTTTGGCCTCTTCAAGAACGAAGTGAAGTCGCCTGTCGAAGGCAGGCTTGAAATGGTTTCCGCTATCACCGGACAGGTCACTTTGAGGGAGCCTCCGATTCCTGTCGAAGTCGACGCCTACATTGACGGCCTGGTCGAGGAAGTGTTGCCGCGAGAAGGCGTCGTCATCCGGACCGAAGGCGCCTACGTCCAGGGAATCTTCGGCGTCGGCGGGGAGACGCAGGGAATCGTGCGGGTTGCCGTGGACGATCCGAACGACGTCCTCGATGAAACCTGCTTCAACGCGGGCGACAAGGGAAAGGTCATCGTAGGAGGGTCGCTCGTCACTGCCAACGGCATCCGGAAGGCCGCTGAAGTTGGCGCCAACGGTATCGTGGTGGGAGGCATCGTCGACACCGACCTTATCTCGTACCTGGGGCACGACATCGGTGTCGCCATCACCGGCCACGAAGATGTTCCGGTGACCGTCATCATCACAGAGGGTTTTGGCAAGATGAGGATGGCGGATCGGACTTTCCATCTGTTCAACAGCATCTCGGGCTTCAAAGCTTCCATAAATGGGGCCACCCAGATCAGGGCGGGTGTGATGAGGCCGGAGATCATAGTTCCGGGCTATCAAGCCAAAGAAGCGGCCTCGGAGCAGGACCTCTCGGAAGGCCTTGTGCCGGGCACACCGCTTCGGATCATCCGCGAGCCCTACTTCGGCTACCTTGCCGAGGTCGTGGATTTGCCCCCGGAGTTGCAGGTTATCGAGACCGAGGCAAAGGTTCGTATCCTTCGCGCGAAGCTGGCCGACGGGACCATCGTTACCATCCCGCGGGCCAACGTGGAGATTATCGAGGCGTAGGAAGAGCGGAAAGCATATCTCTTTGTCGAAGTGCGGAGCCGTCCGAAAGGGCGGCTTCGTTGTTCGAGGAAATCTAAGGTTGGCGCATTTCGGCGCCGAGCAGCCTAATAAGGGGCCATCTTGACGACGCGGCGTGAGCGAAGACTCGGTCGAGCGTCCACAGTTCGCACCTCTCTTTTTCGGCGACGGCGAGGTACGCTGTATCGCAGACGGTAGGCTGATCGAGTTCCAAGGAGAGATCAAACGCTCGTTCAGTGAGGGTGTCATCCCACACGTACTCGACCTCAAATCTGCTATAGAAGGACAAGGCCTCCAGGCACTGAGTTCGCGTTAGCACGCCCCGTGACATCTTCCGGCGTAGCGCCGAAGCGACTTCAGCTGCAAGGAATGCAGGTGCAACGATCCGGTCATCGCCGGCCGCCCGAAGCCAAGGGAGAATGCTGTCGGCCCCTTTCTCCAAAGACAAACACTTAACGAAAACGCTAGCGTCGATGCAGATCGTCATCCCGGTCACCCTCTCCTCGCTCGCGGTCCAGTTGATTTGCCCTATTGAGGCGCATTTCCCTCAGCTCAAAAACGGCGTCGGAATCGGGATGAAGGCCGTACTTCTTGTGAAATGCCTCCACTTCGCTTAGCAGTCGTTGGCGGTTAAGCGAAGCGACCGATCTGGCGATGGCATCCGATACAATCATGTTGAGGGATCGCCCCTTGGCGTTCGAGTAGTCTTTGAGCACTTCATAGTCGCTCTTAGGTATTCGAACAGTGATCGCTTTGACCGGCCCGTCACACTCTCGCTTCATCATGTGCATCACCAAGTGCATCATATCGCGCGTCATGGCAAACGTCAAGCGACGCCCGGCTCCCGCCTTTTGTCTTCGCGCTGGAGGGATAGAAACCGCAAAGAGAGAACAATTGTAACCAAGGCGCAAGAAGGGAGACGGAATATGGATAGGGCACTTCTCCAGGAGTTCATGAAAGAAGAGGTCATACCCGAGCGCGCCAAGTTTGACGACTATTTGTCCGTCGCTTTAGGCGTGCGGAGGGCCTCTCAGATCGTGACGCCGGCGGAGCTTCCGGACGCGTCGGTGCTCGGGGCAACCATTGACGAGCGTTTCCGGCAGAAGATGGAGGGCAAAAGGCTCCCGGGCGAAAGCATGTCGGATTTCCTCATAAGCAAGATGAGCAAGCGTTTGCAGAAGAGTCAAATGGCGGAGGTTCGCCGGCGCGCCGAGTTGCTAAGAATTCTGTATTCAGAAGTTGTGGAGAAGTCTCACTCGTATAAGGTGTTCCTTGGCTGGGCTGATAGACTTGGCCTCAAGAAAAAGGAACTTGAATCCCGTCCTACCATAAGGGAGATATACTTCTTCGTCGATCCGGCCGTTTCGGCTGAACTGGAAGAGTTGCAGGAGATACGCAAAGACATCCGCTGGCAACGTCTTCGCTCCCCCGATCGCTCCGGGCCCGTCTATGCCCGGGCGTTTCCCGAAGAGGGGCATTCCGCTTACCTGAAGCGGCTCGGTTCTATCCTCGAGTTTCCCGCCTGCTGCATCGACCGCTATGTCTTTGACCGGCAAAGTGGGGTCCTAACGCCAGAGAGCAGGGCGTCCGAGCAGTTGGAGGAACTTGAGGAGTTAAAGGACTGGAATCCTTACGCTTTCTTCACCAAGGATTTCTTCCCGTGCCAACCGGATTGTCCCGAGGCCCGGGCTATGGGGGAAAAGATGTACCAGAAGCTCGTGGAGCTAGATCCTGACATCGCTGCGAGGTTCCAAAAGCATTTGGCCGAGAACGCCCAGCTTGTCAGGGACTATCCTGAGATAATCAAGAAAAAGGTGGAGGCGCTCGAAAGAGTCGCGGGAAGGACGCCCGATGGGGAAAAAGTTGAAGGAGAGTAGCCAAGCGCGCCAGATTTCGCTTTTTGACCGGTCTGTTCCGGCATGCGACGCCACCGAAGGTCCACAGGTGGCCGGCGAGCCAGGCGATGAGCTGCC
>CAZMEF010000041.1:0-1330 GCA_964565305.1 uncultured Eubacteriales bacterium
TCTCCTTCAAGTAACCAGGCGTAGTCCTGCCTGCAATCCACAACTGCATCCACATGAACGGTATTGCCTTTTACCTGATAGAGGATCATGTACCGCTCTGCGACCAGAAGTTTGTGGTATCTGCGTTTAGGTATCAAAGGATCGTCAAGCCACGGACTGCGTTCTGAAGATTCCTCCAAGGAGGCTGCCTTCTCCACATACTCCCCGACGAGATGGAATGCCGCCGCTTCACTAACCTGGGCCAGAAAACGCGAGTGGGATACTAGCATCCGGGCCGCTTCATCAGAAATCCTAACCGTGTACCTCTTACTTTTGCCGCCCATCCAGCGCCTCCCGAATGACAGTTTTCATCATGTCGGACACCTCGCTGATGGAATAGCCCTTCTGACCACTAAGCCGGGCTTCCTCAGCGGCAACAAGGCTTTCGCGGAGGCGAAGCACACTTTCGCGCCGCGCGTAGGTCTCAATAGCCATGACCACCAGATCGCCCTCGCCATTCTTCGTCAGATAGACCGGCTCGCCTGATTCCCTGCACAGCCGGGAAATCTCATTGTAGTTCTTGCGAATCGCCGCAGAAGGCTTAATGTTCACTATTCGAGTCTCCTCCATTTCATCTACGTAGTACTAAAAGAGTCTTATCAAGTACTTATTATGCTACTCACGAACTGTAACACCGTTTCCAGCTGTTGTCCAACTTCTTAGCTGGTATTCCGTAGGGGCGTCGGACTTGGGGGACTGCGCCGATGGGGCGAACTCGCTCATTGATACTCTGGTTGAGCCGGGGAAGTCACTACTGATTATCCGGGAAGAAGAGGGCAGCGGGGCACGAAAGCCACTTCCCCCGATAGACCAATTCAGTGGCAGTTCACCTTTCGAATTCCAGTGGGTCACGCGCAGGGAAAAACTACAAATGCGAAGAAACTGCCCATGTAGAGCGATGCTTATCAACGTGCGGGTGCGAAAATCCTCTGCGCCGCAATCGCGGATTGGCCGTCGCCGCGCGACGTACCGGCGACATGAACAAGCAGTTGGACAGGTCGGAACGGGGGTATCAGCATGGCGAGGAAAAAGGGTCTCGGTCTCCCCGGCGTGTCGTTTTCGCCTAAGCGCGCGCTCGGGGTTACCAAAGCAAAGCAGAAGTTCGCCCGCACAACGGGTATTCCCACCACAAAGGCCGGAATGGAGCGCAAGGTCGGAAGGGCCGTCACCGGGGGCGGTTGTCTTCTCCCTGTGTTGTCCGTCGTTGTTGTCATTGTTGTTTTGGTTTCCCTTCGGCAGCGCGGGAGTTCGGCGCATACGAAGGCGTAAGGGACAATTACCCCAAGTGCGT